>SLLJ01000289.1 GCA_007134165.1 Nitriliruptoraceae bacterium
ACAACCGCCGCCCTCCGCCCCGCCCCGGCCCGTCAACGCCAGCCGCAACGGCTCCGCCATCCGGCCCGACGACGGCGCCGGGCCCCTGGTCGGCGACTGGCGGAGCCCCGGCCGCGTTGAGCGGCAACCGATCGCCCGCAGCAAGCCGGCCAACGATCCGGTGGAGATCATCGAGCTGATGATGGCCGTGCTGTGGATCGCAGGGTGTGGCGCACTCGCTGCGGTCGTGCTCGGACGGGTCGGGCTCATCCCGGCGGTTTTGGTCGCGGTGGCCCCGGTCATCGCGGCCGCTATCCCCGAGGCACTCGACCCGCCCGGCCAAGCCCGGGAGGCGCAACTCGACCGCGACCTGCGAACCGTCGCCATCGCACGGGAAGTGGTCCCCTTCGACACTGGGCGCTCCACCGACGATCTCGGCGAACTCCAAGCCGCCGGCCGTGCGACCTTGCGCTCGGCGCTTCGCAGCGTGCGGGCCGACGCCGATGGCTACGGCCTCAAGGCCAGGGACGCCGAGCTCCCCCACGCGACCGACGAGCACCCGCACCCGATGCGGGCGGCTGCCCGCCGGGCTGAGCCCTGCTCGACCGGGACGACGGGGGACGGGTGCGACCGGGACGGCCCCCGCCCCCTCCGCAAACAAGCTTCGAGCTCAGCCGCCGAGCAGCCCGGTCAACTGCTTGACGCTGGGAACCTTGCCGGCCAGCACCACCTCGCCGTCGACGACCAGACCGGGTGTGGACATCACGCCGTGAGCGGCGATGTCGGCGAAGTCGGTGATCTTGACGATCTCCGCCTCGAGGCCGAGACCGTCGAGCGCCTCACGGGTCCGTGCCTCGAGCGTCTGGCAGTTCTTGCAGCCGGGGCCGAGCACCTTGATCTCCATCGGGCATCCTCCGTCGTCGAATGCGCGAGCTCCGGGCTCGCGCCGTGGTCGGTCAATGGTCAGTGGGTGGCTCAGGCGATCAGATCGAACAGGAACCCGATGCCCACGATCCCGACGGTGACCACCGCTGTGAAGATCGCGAGCAGCGGGAGCTTCATGACCCGCTTGAGCAGGATCAGCGCCGGCAGCGACAGCGCGACGATGCTCATCATGAACGACATCGCCGTGCCGAGCCCCAGGCCCTTGGCGTAGACGGCCTCGACCAGCGGCACCACCCCGGCGACGTTGGCGTACAGCGGGATGCCGGCCAGCGTGGCCACGGGCACCGACCAGACGCTGTCGGCGATACCGGTGGCCTGGAAGAAGTCGGCGGGAACCCAACCGTGGATGCCGGCACCGAGCCCGATGCCCACCAGCACGTAGGGCCACACCGTGCGCACGATCTCGCGGGTCTCCGCACGAGCGGTGTCGATGCGCTGCTCGAGGTTCGGTTTGCCACCGTCGGCCATACCGGGAGCGGTCACGGTGCGCACGAACGGGTCGACCCAGCGCTCGAGGTCGAAGCGGGAGAGGATCACACCGGCGACGATCGCCATCGACATGCCCGTTAGCACGTACAGCGCCGCCACCTGCCAGCCGACCATCCCGGCGAGCATGACCACCCCGACCTGGTTGATCAGGGGGCTGGTGATCAGGAAGGTCAGGGTGATCCCGAGCGGCACGCCGGCGGCGACGAAGCCGATGAACAGCGGCACCGAACTGCACGAACAGAACGGGGTGATGGCCCCGAAGGCCGCCGCCAGCAGGAACCCGACCGCCACGTGCCGGCCGACGATCAACTCACGTACCCGTTCGGGCGGTACCGACGCACGCGCCATCGAAATCGCGAAGATCAGCCCGACGATCAGCAGCAGGATCTTGGCGGTGTCGTAGACAAAGAAGTGGACCGCGTGACCGAGCCGGGTCTCGGGGTCGAGCCCACCCAAGCCGAACACCAACCAATCCCAAACCCGCTCGTTGAGCAGGTAGAGCCCGACCCAGGCACCAGCCGCCGCCAGCAGCCCGAGCACGAGCCGTCGCGTGGGCGTCCCCTGGGGGGAAGGCGCACGGGAAACCGACCAGGACGTCGAGGTGGTGGGGTGCTCGTCGGTGGCGCTCACAGCGACCCCTCCTCGTCGAGGATCTCGCAGGTTTCGGGAATCGGGGTGGCGTCCGAGGTCGGCAACGCCTCGTGGACCCGAGCCAACGCGGCGGGCGCGAGGTGGTAACGCACACGACGCCCGCAGCGCACGGTGAGCACGAGTCCGGCGTCACGCAGCACCTTGAGATGGAACGACAGCCGGTTGGCAGGGACCTCGAGGTCCTCCTCGAGTTCGCAGTGGCACCGAGAACCGTGAACCGCCAGAGCGTCGAGCACCTGCAGGCGAGTCGGGTCGGCCACGGCCTTGAGCAGGCCGAGGCGCACGTCGAAGCCCTCGACCTCGACCCTGGGGCCAGAGGGGGGCGGCAGCAGCATCGATGTTCCAACCATGATTGGAAAGTACGCCCGACTCCGGATGCACGATGGGGCCGAAGGTCCCGAAATCGCGTACCGGGCCGGCATCGGGGCCCCGATCCGAGCCCCGATCCGAGCCTCGATCCGTAGTCAGGACGTCCCGGGAACCAGAATCGAGCTCGCGGCGACCTACCCTGTGACCGCAACCTGGATGGAGACCGCCGTGCGACTTCCCCTCCCGACCGACGACTCCCGCTTCGACCGGCGCCGACTGGGCATCTCGCTCGCGGCGGCGGTGATCGCCGCCGGCCTGACCGCAGCTGTGGCGGTGCCGGCCGCGTCGCCGGCGACCGTCGAGTCGGCCAAGGAGGCCTGCGCCTTCGCCGACTGCGAGGACTGAGCCAGCCGTCCTACGACGTCGGCACTGAGCCGACCATCGGCTGGATTCCTCACCGGGTTGCGCGGTTGCGCGGCAAGCCCAACAGAAGACACCCGCGTGCGTGCCCCCGCTGACGCGGTCAGTTCGACCATCTCGAGCCGCGAGCATACGGCGGCCACGCGTCCCCCGCGATGCAACCGACGCCGACGGAGCGTCAGCAACCATTGGCGATCCGCCGGGCAGAACGCACGATCAACATCGCTGCGCAACCTGACCCGGCGGCAGGCTGACGCGGAAAGAGCATCGCCCGAACAACCATGCGACGCCGGGAGGTCAACCGGCCAGTCGGACCCGTGGCTCGACCGGCGCCAGGCTCCGGGTACGTCCCTCGCGGTGGTGGCGGCGGCACAGCACCTCGTAGGCCAGCGTGTCGCCGTCGACGTCCCCGACCACCACCTGCTCCCCGGTGGTGACCATCTGTCCGCCGACGGTTCGCGCGTTGTGGGTGCCGCGCCGCCCGCACCAGCACAGCGCGTCCACCGGCAGCTGCTGGCAGCGATCCGCGAGTTCCACGAGCCGGCGCGATCCCGGGAACATACGGGTCGTGAAGTCGGTGAGCAGCCCGAAAGCCTGGACCTCGACGCCGAGCACGTCGACCGCGTCGGCGAGCTGCTCGACCTGGGCGGGGGAGGTGAACTGCGCCTCGTCGCAGATCACCACGTCCACCTGCGCGCCACCTTCGATGCGCCCGCCCAACTCGGCGTACAAGTCGGTGGTGTCGTCGAAGACCAGCGCAGGCTGGGTCAACCCGATCCGCGAGGAGATCACGCCCCCGGCGCGGTCGTTGCGGGTCAGCAGCACGCAGTGCTTGCCGGCCGCGACCGCGTTGTGGTGGATCTGCAGCGCCATGGTCGACTTCCCGCAGTTCATCGTGCCGTGAAAGAAGGTCAGCTCGGCCACGCAGATCCTCCAACGCTCGCAGGGCAGGGCACCACGGTCAAGCCCTGCGGGTTGTAGCCGATCGCACGGCAAGAACCGAATACCTGGCGCCGCCGCTCAGCGCCGGGCGATCACGAGCAAGCCCGGCTCCGTCACGGCCGTCCACCGGCAGCTCGACCACGACGTCCGCGGCCGTCAGGGATTCGACCTCCGGCCCGCTGGCCGGAGCCGATCCGGGTCAGCGGGTCACGTCGTCGGTGGGACCGGGCTGGCCGAAGAAGGGCACCCGCTCGAAGTCCAGACGGTAGCGTTCGATGGCCGCGGGCAGCACCGACGGTTCGATCGCCTCGAGCTTCACCAGTTCGGCGAGCACGCAGTAGGCGATCGAGGCGGCGTCGATGCGGTGGTAGCGGCGCAACTGCTCGCGCGAGTCCGACCGGCCGAAACCGTCGGTGCCGAGTGCGGCGAACGGCCCCGGGATCCAGTCGCGGATCTGGAACGGGGTGGCGCGCATCCAGTCGCTGACCGCGACGTAAGGTCCCTGCGTGTCCTGCAGGATGCGGGTGACCAGCGGCACGCGCGGCTCGCCGCCGGGGTTGGTCCGGTTCCAGGACTCGACGGCGGCGCCGTCGCGCAGCAGCCGGTTCCAACCCGGTGCCGACCACACGTCGGCAGACACGTTCCAGTCGGAAGCGAGCAGTTCCTGGGCCTTGAGCGCCTCCTCGATGATGGTGCCCGAGGCCATGACGTGGGCCGTGAAGGCGCCGCCGGGCCCCTCCCGGAAACGGTAGAGGCCATCGATGATCTGTTGGGCGTCGACGTGGTCGGGCATGGCGGGCTGCACGACCGGCTCGTTGTAGACGGTGAGGTAGAAGATGACGTCCTCGCCGGCATCCGAGCCGGGCTGCCCGGCCGCCTCGCGGGGCAGCATGCGCTCGAGGCCGTGCTCGACGAGCACCGCGATCTCGTAGGCGAAGGATGGGTCGTAGGCCTCCACCGCCGGGTTGGTCTGCGCCAGCAGCAGCGAGTGGCGGTCCTGGTGCTGCAACCCCTCGCCGTTGAGCGTGGTGCCCCCGGCGGTGGCGCCGATCAGGAAGCCGCGGGCGCGCTGGTCGGCGGCCGACCAGATCAGGTCGGCGGTGCGCTGGAAGCCGAACATCGAGTAGAAGATGTACAGCGG
>SLLJ01000199.1 GCA_007134165.1 Nitriliruptoraceae bacterium
CACCGGTCCGGCCGGGACCGGGGCCTCGAGCGTCATGATCCGCGGGTACTCAAACAGCACGACCGGGTCGGGGTCGGCCAGCGCCACGGCAAGCACCCCACGGGCGTCCTCGTGGGTCGCGATCGACAGCACCCGGATGCCCGGCACGTGCGCGAACGTCGGTTCGAAGCTGTGCGAGTGCTGGGCGGCGAGTTGGCGCCCGGCGCCGGCGGTGGTCCGGATCACCACGGGAACGTTGAACTGTCCCCCGGACATGTGCAGCAGCGTGGCGGCGTTGTTCACGATCTGATCGAGGGCGAGCAGGGAGAAGTTGCAGGTCATGATCTCGACGACGGGGCGCAGGCCGTTCATCGCCGCACCGATCGCCGCACCGACGATCGCGACCTCCGACAGCGGGGTGTCGCGGACCCGCTCGGGGCCGAACTCCTCGAGCAGTCCCATGGTGACCGCGAAGCAGCCCCCGTAGGCACCGATGTCCTCGCCGAGTAGCAGCACCCGTTCGTCGGCCTGCAGCGCCTCTCGCAGGCTGGCGCGTAGCGCTTCGCGCAGGGTTTCGGTGGCCGGCTCGGCGGTGCTCATGGCTGCACCTCGCTCATCACGAAGCGTTCGAGGTCCTCGACGGGTTCGAGCGGCGAGGCCTCGGCGAACGCCACGGCCGCCTCGAGTTCGGCGTCGACCTCGGCCTCGAGCGCGGCCAGTTGCTCGTCGTCGAGCACCCCCTCCTGCTGCAGCAGGTTGATCAACGCGGGGATCGGGTCGCGCTGCTTGGCCGCCTCGACCTCGGCGGGGTCGCGGTAACGGTCTGGGTCGTACATCGAGTGGGCCCGGAACCGGTAGGTGTCGTACTCGACGAACACCGGCCCGCCACCGGCCCGGATGGCGGTGACTGCCTGGCGGGTGGTCGCCTCGACGGCGAGCACGTCCATCCCGTCGACCCGCCAGGCCGGCACGGCGTAGCTCGACGCCTTGAGCGCGAGGTCGGGCTGCGCCTGGGCGCGCTCGATGGCCATGCCCATCGAGTAGTGGTTGTTCTCGCAGGCGAACAGCACCGGAAGCTGCCACAGTGCGGCGAGGTTGATCGACTCGTGGAACGCACCCTCGTCGACCGCGCCGTCGCCGAAGAAGCACACGGTGACCCGCTCGTGGCCGAGCATCCGGTCGGCGAGGGCGATCCCGACCGCCAGCGGGATGCCCCCCGCGACGATCGCGTTGCCGCCGTAGAACCGGGTGGCGGCGTCGAACAGGTGCATCGACCCGCCGCGGCCTCGGCTGACCCCGTCGACCCGACCGAGCATCTCGGCCATGATCCGATCCATGGCGATGCCGCGCGCCAACGCATGCCCGTGCTCACGGTAGGTCGACACGATCGCGTCGTCTTCGCGAAGGGTGGCCATGACCCCGGCGGCCACCGCCTCCTCGCCGATGGCCAGGTGCAGGAAACCGCGGATGGTCGCCGCCGAGTACAGCTCGACGCAGCGCTCCTCGAACCGACGGATGCGCAGCATCTGGTGGAGCAGTTCGCGGGCATGGTCCGGATCGTGGACGACAGGGTGCTCGGTCATGGTGCGGCCTCCCCGCCCCCGCCAGCACCTGGTTCGAGGGTGGAGAGGTCCCCCTCGGGCAGGCCGAGCTCGCGGGCCTTGAGCAGTCGGCGCAGGATCTTGCCGCTACGGGTCTTGGGCAGCGCGTCGCTGACCACGATCTGGCGCGGAGCCACCGCGGGACCCAGCCGCTTGCGGGCGAAGCCGTGCAGTTCGCGCAGCAGCGCATCGGAGGGCTCGATACCCGGGTACAGGGTCACGAAGGCCTTCACGACCTCGCCGGCGACCGGGTCGGGGATGCCGATCACGCCGGCCTCGACGACCGCGTCGTGGGCGGTGAGGGTGGCCTCCACCTCGGTCGGGCCGATCAGGTGACCGGCGGACTTGATGACGTCGTCGGAGCGTCCGAGGAACCACAGGTAGCCCTCGGCGTCACGGCGCGCGAGGTCGCCGGTGAGGTACCAGCCGTCGCGGAAACACTGCGCGTAGCGCTCGGGCTGGTGCAGGTAGGTGCGGAACATCGACGGCCAGCCGGCCCGCACCGCCAACTCCCCCTCGACGTCGGGCGCGTCCACCACCTCGAGCCCGGGATGTTCGTCGTCGCCGGTGCGGTGCACGATGCCGACCTCGATGCCGGGCAGCGGCCGGCCCATCGACCCGGGCCGGATGTCGCCGGCGGCGAGGTTGGCGACCATGATCGCGCCGGTCTCGGTCTGCCACCAGTTGTCGTGGATCGGGTGCCCGAGGACCTCCGCCCCCCACTGCACCGCAGCCGGGTTCAGCGGTTCGCCCACGCTGGCCACGAAGCGCAGCGCCGACAGGTCGCGGCCCGCGACCGCATCACCTCCCGAGCGCATCAGCATGCGGATGGCGGTCGGTGCCGTGTACCAGACGCTGACGCGCTCCTGCTCGAGGATGTCGAGCCAACGCTGGGTGTCGTACTCGGCCTGGTCGACCACCATGGTCACGCCGAGCGCGAGCGGGGCGACGATGCCGTAGGAGGTACCCGTCACCCAGCCGGGGTCGGCGGTGCACCAGTAGACGTCGTCGGGGTGCAGGTCGAGCGCGAAGCGGGCGGTGGCGGTGTGGGCCACGACCGCCTCGTGCACGTGCACCGCACCCTTGGGCTGCCCGGTCGTGCCGCTGGTGAAGTGCACCAGCGCGGGGTCCTCGGGGTCGGTCGGCGGGATCGTGTAGTCGGCGGTGGCCGCCGCCAGCAGAGCCTCGAGATCGTGGGTATCGGGCGGCAGTTCGCCACCGTCGGCGTCGACGATCAGCACATGCTCGAGCGCCGGCAGCCGGTCACGCAGGCCCGCCACCTTGCGCTCGTAGAGCCGACGGCTGGTGACCAGCACCCGTCCCTCGCCGAGTTCGAGGCGTTGGCGGATCGGCTCGGGACCGAAGGCCGAGAACAGGGGGCAGACCACCGCCCGGTGCTTGAGGGCCCCGAGCGCCGCCACGTACAGCGACGGCACCCGACCCAGCAGCAGGAAGACACGCTGCCCGGCCTCGACCCCCAACGCCGCCAGGACGGCCGCGAACCGGTCGGTGCGCTCCTTGAGCTCACCGTAGGTCACCTCGCGGCGGGCACCGTCCTTGGCCAGCCACCGGATGGCCGTGTGGCCCGCCCCCGGCCCGACCGCATGGCGGTCCACCGCCTCGTGGGCGATGTTCAGCCCCCGGCCGTCGGGCAGACCGTCGAGGTGGGCGCGGGCCTGCGCCCAGTCGAAGCTGCGCCGTGCCAGCTCGAGGTCGCGCACGTTGGGTGGGACCCGGAAGCCGGACGGATCCTTGACGATGGTCGGCCACGCCATGGCGCACCCCTGACCCGCGTGGTCAGCCACCGCGGGCTGCGGAGGCACCCACCGCGTTTCTGTCCCAGTCCACACGTCGTCACCGCAGGTGTCCAGGGGCAATGGTCCGTTGCGCTGCGGCCTACGAGCGGTTCCCACCCGTCGGCGGCGCCTCCGGCCGGCGCAGGTGCACCGCCAGCCCATCGGTCGGCACCCGGCCCGCACCGCGATCGGCGGCGACGACCTCGCAGGGCGCCCGGAACTCCCGCCCGGGAACGTGGCGTTCCCATTGGTCTTCGGTGATCGGGTCCCCGGCTGCCGCACACAGCGCCACGAGGGCCGTCTCGACATCGAGGTCGAAGCGGCGCACTTGCCCGTCGGCACCCGCAGCCACCAGCCACCGACTCTCCGGCGCAAAGGCGACCGCAGAGCTCGGCCTGCTCGAGGCACCGAGCACCGCCAGACGCTCGGGCTGCTCGCGGCCGTCGAGGTCCCACACCCAGGTGGTGTCGTCCACCACGGCAGCGGCCAACAGCCGGCCGTCCGGGGAGTGGTCGAGGCCGAAGATCCGGCCGGTGGGGCCGGCAAGTGGCGCACCGAACCGTTGCGGGTCGTCGGGGTCGGCGAGATCGAAGCGTACGACCTCGGCGTCCGACGCGGCCGCGGCGAGCATGCGCCCGTCGGGTGAGAAGGACACGGCGTACGCCTCGCTGTCCAACACCTCGAGCTCCGCCAGCGTGACCGGGCGGGCCGGGTCGTCGAGGTCGAACAATCTCACGCGGTTGTCCGCGCTGGCCGCAGCAAGCACCCGGCCCTGCGGGCTGAAGGCCAACCCCAGCACCATCTCGTCGGGGTCGTCGAGCAGCGCGACCTGGACGGGGATGGCGGGATCGGTCAGGTCCCACACCCGCACGTCGGTGTCGGCACCGCCGGCCGCCAGCAGCAACCCGTCGGCGCTGAGGACCACGTCATCCACCAGCGCCTGCCCACCGGTGAGTGGCTCACCCAGCGCGACCGGTGCCAACGCCTCGCCGAGGTCGGTGAGGACAACCTCACCGCTGAGCGTGCCCTGCGCCACAAGCCGGCCGTCGGGGGCGGCGATCGTGGCCAGAGGCGCCGACCCGAGGTGCGAGTCGGCGGCGGGAACACCGCCGTGACACCGCCGGCAGAACGGTGGCCGATGGCCACGGCCTCGCGGTGCCGTCCACGGCCGCCGACCACAGCACGCGGTCCTCTGCGGCGAAGCCCACGGCGGTGACCGCCCCCGGGTGCGGCAGGGTGGTGACCGGCTGCCAGTCGCCCGTCGACCAGATCCGCACGTCCCCGTCGGAGCCCCCAGCCGCCAGCCACTCGCCGTCATGGCTGAAGGCCGCGGTGTTCACCCAGCTGTCGAAATCGGCCTCGGCGAGCTCCACCGACACCGGCTCGGCCGGCCCGCTCACGTCCCACACGGCCACCTCGCCCGCGCGGGAGCCCGCCGCCAGCACGCCACCGTCGGGCGCGAAGTCGACCGCGAGCACGGAGCTG
>SLLJ01000237.1 GCA_007134165.1 Nitriliruptoraceae bacterium
CCTGACCGACGGCCCCGCCGACGACCGCCGCCGACGCGGCGTACCCAAGCGGTCATGGGTGTCCGCCTCCGTACGCCGCATCATCCAGCATGGACCACGCGGCGTACCCATCCGGTCATCAGCGACCGGTTCCGTACGCCGCATCCGTGACCAGCACGGCCACGGCCCTGCCACGGTCGGCAGACGCACGGCCAGCGACGCACTGCGCTCACTACCGCTCCCGCGGCAGCGCTTGGGAGCGCTGAACGCCCGCAACCGAGCGGCAGGGCAGCACGAGCCGCTGCCGCGGCATCGCTTGAGAGCGCTCAGGGCACCCTTCGAGCGCTGAACGCAGGTCCTTCGCCGCTGCTGCCACGGCGACTGCCTCCACGGTCGGCCGGCTCCTACCGCTACGGCCCGTCTGCCGAACCTCCGGGGGTTCGGCAGACGTCGTGTCACCATCCATTCCCGGCCGCCGCCGCTGAGGTCGCTCAGAGGGCGGACACCGGGCGGACAGAGGTCGCTCGTGGGGCGAAGAGCTGCGTTCGGCGCTGCCCAGTCGGTCCTCAACGCGATCGTGCCGCGGGACCACGATTGCGAGCCGCCAGCGATGACGGATGCAGCCTGGAGGTGTCCTGAGTTCGCACGGTCACACGAGGGCACCACGAGGGGGTCAGCCTGATGGTCCACGCTTCAGACGTCGCCGCGGAGCTCCAGGCGCACCTCGGTTCGTCCCTTGGACGCGCCAAGCTCCACCAGCTGCTGTACCTCTGTCAGGCATGGCACGCCACCTGGACCCACAAGCCCCTGTTCGTCGAGAGCATCGAAGCCTGGGAGCAGGGTCCGGTCGTCGCCGCCCTCTGGCGCGCGGAACAGCATGGCTTCTCCCCCGCTGGTCGCCCCGAAGCAATCGACCCGGACGCGTGCGCCACCGTCGAGTACGTCGTCAGCCGCTACGGCCACCACACTGGGCGGTCACTGATCGATCTCACTCACGGATCGGCGCCCTGGCGCGACGCCTACGACCGCGGACAGAACACCAGGATCGAGGTGAAGGCCATGATCGAGCACTTCGCACAAGACGAAGCCGCTGACCAGGCGTGGTTCTGGGGCCCCGACTGGCAGGCAGGCGAGCGCGAGGCCGACGAGGACCTCCGACACGGCCGCGTCACTCGGCACGAGCCGGCTGACGACTTCATCGCCTCGCTGTAGGGCGTGGCGAGCTTCGACCGGTCGGACCGGTTCAACCGCGACCTCGCACGCCTTACGCCCGAACTGCGTGACCGATGCAGGAGGTGCATCGTCGAGCACTTCGTCCCCGCCATGGCGGTGGGAGCGCCGTTGCCCGCCGGTCTGCGCATCAAGCGGGTCCGGGGACAGCGTGACGTCTGGGAAATGACGTTCGCGCCCGACGGGCGCGCCACTTTCGAGTATGGCGACGAGGTTGTCGCGGGTGAGCCACCCATCGTGTGGCGTCGCGTCGGAACCCACGACCTGTTCAAGGCACATCGATACGGGCCGGCGAGCGCCGAGCGGGCCGCAGCTCATCGCAGCAGGCCGCAGCGTCGAGACCCGACCGGCTCAGGCTTCCGGCAGGTAGTCCTCGGCGTAGTACTCGACCCCGAGGTGGGTGATCTGCTCCTCGCCCATCATCCAGCGCAGCGTGTTCTTGAGCTTGGTGTGCTGGATGAACAGATCGTGCTCGGGGTACAGCCCCGGCGCCACCTGCGGCGCCTTGAAGTAGAACGACAGCCACTCCTGGATCCCGCTCATGCCGGCACGCTGCGCGAGGTCGAGCAGCAGCGCGAGGTCCAGCGCCAGCGGCGCGGCCAGGATCGAGTCGCGGCACAGGAAGTCGACCTTGAGCTGCATCGGGTAGCCGAGCCAGCCGAAGAAGTCGATGTTGTCCCACCCCTCTTTGTTGTCACCGCGGGGCGGGTAGTAGTTGATCCGCACGACGTGGTGCAGGTCGCCGTACAGCTGCGGGTACATCCGCGGCTGCAGGATGGTGTCGAGCACCCCGAGCTTGGAGGTCTCCTTGGTCTTGAACGACTCCGGGTCGTCGAGCACCTCACCGTCACGGTTGCCCAGGATGTTGGTCGAGTACCACCCGTGCATCCCCAGCATCCGGGCCTTGAACATCGGGGCGAGCACCGTCTTGACCATCGTCTGGCCGGTCTTGAAGTCCTTGCCGCAGATCGGCACGCCCTTCGCCGAAGCGAAGTCGCGCAGCACCGGGATGTCGACGGTGAGGTTGGGGGCACCGTTGGCGAAGGGCACGCCTTCGAGCAGCGCCGCGTAGGCGTAGAGCATCGAGGGAGTGATGGACGCGTCGTCAGCGTCGATCGCCGCCTCAAAGGCCTCGAGGTCGAGGTGGGCCGGGCCGAGGTCGACGAACACCTCGGTCGACCCGCACCACACCATCACCATCCGGTCGCAACCGTGCTGCTCACGGAAGGCGCGCAGATCCTCACGCACCCCCTCGAGCATGGCGCGCTTGGCGCGCGACGGCATCACGTTGGGGCCGTCGAGCTTCTTGACGTAGGCCGGGTCGAAGGCGGCCTTCATCGGACGGATCGCCCGCAGCGTCTCGCCGATGGGCTCGAGGTGGCGGGCGACATCCAGCACCCCGGCCTTGACCGCGGACACGTAGGCGTCGTCGGGGAACGGGTCCCAGGCACCGAACACCAGGTCCTCGAGTTCGGCGAGCGGCACGAACTCGCGGATCAGCGGCGCGCGGTCCTCGGTGCGCTTGCCCAGCCGGATGGTGCCGAGCTGGGTCAGCGAACCGACCGGCTCGGCCATACCCCGGCGGATGAGTTCCACCCCGGCGATGAACGTGGTCGCGACCGCGCCGAGCCCGACGCTCACCACACCCAGGCGACCGGCGGGCGGAGCGATCTTCGGGGTCGGCGCAGGCGGGGAGGTACTCACATCGGAACCGGTGGTGGTCACAGGACGCCTCGCTGATCGGTCGGAGCACGGTCGGAGCACGGTCGGGGCACGGTCGCGCCACCTCGGCGCACCGCTCGTCGCCACCTCGGATCCGAAGCGACGACCTGCCGCCCCAGACTACGCGCCACGCTGCCCGACCGGATCCGCTCCGCGGCGACCGGGCTACAGGTCGGCCAGCGCCGCGGTCACCGCCAGCTCGAGCTCGGCGAGATGGTCGTCGTCCAGCGGGCCCCCGTCAGCGTCCCGCAGGGTGAACGCGTCGAGCACCTCGTGACCGAGGGTCTGCACGCGTGCGACGACGATGTCGAGTTCGAGCTCGGCCAGTGCGGTCGCGATCGCATACAGCACCCCGATGCGGTCCAGGGTGTGCACCTCCACGACGGTGGCACGCCCGGCCGCGTCGGGCTGCGAGGTCATGGAGGTCTGGACCTCCGGCAGCCGCGACAGCCGGTGCTGCTCCGTGCGGGACTTGCGCGCCACCCGCGCGCGCACCGCGAGCCGGCCGGCGGCGGCCTCGGCCAGGTCGCCCTCGACCCTCGCCCACCATGAGCCCCCAGTGCCCTCGGGCGGGTGGACCTTGAAGGTGTCCACGGCCAGACCGTCGCTGCGGGTGAAGGCATCCGCGCCGATGATCGACCCGCCGTGCAGGGCGACCACCCCGGCGACCTTGGCGAACCAACCGGGGTGGTCTCGGGCCACCACGTCGAGTTCGTCGGCATCCGAGGGCCGCTCGGCACCCGGAAGGTCGTCTTCGTCGCCGCTGCGGGTCACCCGGGTGCGGACCTCGGAGGGCCCGGGCGGGCTGGCCGCCATCAGCGTGTGGCGCACCACCGCGCGAGGCGACACCGCCGCCGCGTAGCGCGAGGGCAGCAGCGCGAGGTGTTCGCGCACCGCGTCAGCGCTCGAGCCGAGCTCGGCGGCGAGCTGCTGGGCGGCGGTCGCGGTCGCCACGGCGCCGTCGGCGACCTCGTCGGGATGGCGTTCGTCGAGCACGGCTCTGACTTTCGTGACCAGGCTGTCGAGCAGCGAGGCGGTCCAGGCCGACCAGGCGGTCGGCCCGGTGGCCCGGCCGTCGGCGACGGCCAACAGGTGCAGGCAGGCCAGGGTCTGGCGATCGCCGACCTCGGCCGCGAGTTCTCGGGCCAAGGCCGGGTCGGTGATGTCGCGACGCCGGGCGGCGTCCGGCAGCAGCAGATGCAGCGCGACCAGCCGGCCGACGAGTTCGACGCTGGCGGGTCGGGCGCCGAGGCGCTCGCTCATGGCCCGGGCCAGCGGCACCCCGGTGCGGCTGTGGGGCTCGCCCAGCGCCTTGCCCACGTCGTGCAGCAGCACGCCGAGCAGCAGGCCCTCACGGTCCTCGACCTCCTCCAGGGTGGCGGCCGCCCAGGCCTCGCGCCGCACCACCTCACCGAGCTCTGCGGCCGCATGCCAGGCGTGCCGGTCGAGGGCGTAGCGGTGGAAGGGGTTGCGCTGCGGGCGACCGCGCAGCAGCTCCCACTCGGGCAGCAGGGCGGTGAGCATCCCGACGTCGTCGAGCTCGGCCAGCGCGGGCAGCGCGATCTGGCCGAGCCAGAGCACGCCGAGCAGGCGCTCCCGCAACTCGTCCTCGAGCTGCCCGCTGCTCGCCCCGAGCTCGGCGTGGTTGCGCAGTCGGGTGGCGCTGGTCCGGTCCAGGATCGCGCCGGTGTTCGTCAGCACCTCGAGCAGTCGTACCGGGAGGTCGGGAGCCTGCAGATCCTCGTCGTCGGCGACCCGGAGCACCCCGTCCACGAGATCGAACCCGCCGACCTGCTGCTCGCTGGGTCGGGTCCGACGGCGTCTTCCGCGACGGAGGTCGGCGTCGATCAGCCGCCAGGCCCGGCGATGGACGTGGTCGATGGTGCGGGCGGCGAGGTACAGCTC
>SLLJ01000200.1 GCA_007134165.1 Nitriliruptoraceae bacterium
CCGCCATCGCCGCCCCGGTCACCAGAGCGTTCGAACTCGAGGCGATCGTGGTGAACGTGGCGATGGGGACCACCAGCGCGGTCAGCAGGGACGGCCCCGGACCGATCCGGGCGGTCAGTCCCGGTGCGAGCAGGCTGCCGAGCAGTGCGCCGAGGCTGCCGGCGGCCAGCAGCAGCCCGAACCCCAGCCCGTCGAGCCCGAGCAGCTCCTGGGCGAACAGCACGAAGGTCGCCAGCACGGCGGCGCTCACGCCGTTCATGACGCCGAGGGTGAGCGCCAGGGTGCGCAGCAACCGGTGGTTCCACAGCCAGCGCAGGCCCTCGGCGATCTGTGCGCGCATCCGGTGGTCGGGTCGCTCGCCGGGCGGGCGGGTGCGGAAGCTGCCGGGGATCGCCGCGATCAGCGCGGCCGAGAGCGCGGCGGTCACGGCGTCGATGGCGAAGGGCAGGGACAGGGCGACGCCCACCAGCGCCCCGGCCACCGGCCGGGCGACGAACTCGGCGATCACCACCTGGGCGCCCAGGATCGTGCCGTTGGCACGCTCCAGGCGTTCGCGCGGTACCAGGCCGGGCAGGATCGCCTGCGAGGTGTTGTCGAACACGACCTCGCACATGCCCAGCGCGAAGGCGGCGAGGTAGAGCACGGCCAGGCCGGCCACGTCCTGCCAGACCGCGATGGTCATGGCCAGCGCGACCAGAGCCCGCAGGCTGTTGGCGACCACCATCAGTCGTCGGCGGTCGTAGCGGTCGGTCAGGGTGCCGGCCTGGAGGCTGAACACCAGCCAGGGCAGCCGGGTGGCCAGGGCCACGCCCGAGATCGCCAGCGGGTCGCGGGTCAGCAGCGAGGCCAGCCAGGGGAACGCCAGCGCAACCAGCCCGTCGCCGAGGTTGGAGCTGGCCACGGCCCCCCACAGCCGCCAGTACCGGCTATCGAGCCGCGCCGGCGGTCCGGCGGCGGCGGGCTCGGACATGGAGGGCTCCGGTCGGGGAGGGCAGGCACGGCCGCGTACCTTCCCAGACCATGACCATCCGATCAAGCACCCGCAGCCTGCTGTTCGACGGCGACGTCCGTGATCGCGTCGCAGGCCACGCGCTCGTGTTCAATCCCGCCCGGCGGTCCGACCCCAGGAGACGGCAGTATGGCCCAGACCCCCGCACCCGGCACCTACGTCGAGGACGTGTTCGAGCGGGACATGCGCTACCTCGACGACCGCATCACGCGCGACGCCCGTGACGGCTGGCGGGTCGAGCCGGGCCGCTACCGGCTGATCGTCTCCCGCGCCTGCCCCTGGGCCAACCGGGCGATCATCGTGCGTCGCCTGCTCGGCCTCGAGCAGGTGCTGTCGATGGGCGTGGCCGGACCGACCCACGACGCCGACAGTTGGACCTTCGATCTCGACCCGGACGGCCGGGACCCGGTGCTCGGTATCCCGCGGCTCAAGGACGCCTACGAGGCCCGCGTCCCCGGCTACCCACGCGGGATCACCGTGCCGGCGATGGTCGAGGTCGCCAGCGGCAAGGTCGTCACCAACGACTTCTCGCGCATCACCCTGGACCTCTCCACCGAGTGGGTGGCGCACCACCGCCCGGGGGCCCCGCAGTTGTATCCCGAGCCTCTGCGCGACGCGATCGACACGGTCTCGGAACAGGTCTTCCGGGGGGTCAACAACGCGGTCTACGAGGCCGGCTTCGCCGGCACCGAGGCGGCCTACGAGCGGGCCTACGACCGGCTGTTCGCCACCCTCGACGAGCTCGGTGAACGTCTGGAGCGGCGGCGCTACCTCGTCGGCGACCACCTCACCGAAGCCGACGTGCGGCTGTTCACGACCCTCGTGCGCTTCGACGCGGTCTACCACAACCACTTCAAGTGCAACCGGCACAAGCTCGTCGAACTGCCCGCGCTGTGGGCCTACGCCCGCGACCTGTTCCAGACCCCCGGGTTCGGTGACACGGTCGACTTCGTGGACATCAAGCGCCACTACTACGAGGTGCACCGCGACATCAACCCCACCGGGATCGTGCCCCGCGGGCCGGACCTGTCGGGCTGGGCCGAACCGCACGGTCGCGAGGCGCTCGGGGGCCGGCCGTTCGGGGACGGCACGCCGCCGGGTCCGCCGCCGTCCGCCGAGCGGGTGCGCGGCTCGCACAACCCGCCGCTGGCCGCCCTCGACCCGCCGTCCGTCACCGACGGCTGAGCCGCGTGCTTGGCTGGTGGCGTCGAGGAGGCAGCCATGGTCGAGGTGGGCCCGTCGCCACGGGGTGGACGAGGGCTGTTCGCCACCGCGCCGCTGGCTGGTGACGTGCTGCTGCTGACCTCGCCGATCCTGCTCGTCCCCGCCGATCAGCGCGAGCACCTGCTGCAGACGGTGGTCGACGACTACGTCTACGAGTGGGACGACGAGGGCACCGCCGCGCTGGTGCTCGGCGCCTCCTCGATGTGCAACCACGACCCCGAGCCCAACGCCTACCTGTGGTTGGTCCCCGAGGCGCAGGTCGCCGAGCTTTGGACCACCCGCCCGATCGCCGCCGGCGAGGAGATCACCGTCTCCTACCGAGCCGCCGGGGACGACGCCCCGTTGTGGTTCGAGGTGGTCCGGCCCGAGGTGGAACGGCCCGAGCGGTGAGCATCAGCCCGGGCGGACCAGGCCCAGCGCCGCCGCCAGCGGGAGCACCGATCCGGCCGCATACGGGTTGCGCCACAGCCCGCCGTGGGCCGCAGCCTCGGTGAACAGCTCGAGCTCGTGGGGGATCGGGGTGCCCGGGGCCGGCGTGGCCGGTGGGCGGTGCAGGTCGTGGGCGAGCAGGGCGGCCATCAGCGCCGAGGCGGTGTCGGGCTCGAACACCTCGACCTCGAAGTTCGGGGCGCCACGGTAGGCGGCGGCCAGCACCCGGTTGCTGATCACCGAGCGGGTGCGCGTGGCCGGGGCGACGTTGGCCGACACCCGCACGTCCTCGTGGCGGGCCAGCCGCAACCGCCAGCGTTGCAGCCGCTTGGCGAGGGCATAGTTGGGGCCCTGCTGCAGCACGATGGCGTCTGCGACCCCGTAGCGGGCGCCGTCGGCGGTGCGGATCGTGCCCGGGTAGTTGGGTGCGAAGGCCCGCCCCAGCGTCAGGCTCCGCGACACCCGCGACAACGGCCCGGTCGCGTCGTAGCGGGCACGGGAGGCGGTCACGACCGCTTCGGGCACCGCGTAGACGTCGGTGGGTGTGAGCAGTCCGGCCAGCGACACCTGCTCGCCGTGGGCCAGCAGGTGCAGCGCCAGCGCGTCCTGGGCCAGGGCGACCAGCACGTGCTCGGCGCCGTGGGCGTAGGCGTAGGCGCCGATGGTCAGCGGACCGGGCAGCGTCTCGAGCCACCGGGCGAGCTCCGGCAGCCCCGTGCGCAGGTCCACGCCAGCGGCTGCGGCGGGCTCCGCGTCGTCCGCCGAGCGACCCACCCGGTGGTGCAGTGGGATGATCGCCGTGCCGCTGCCGGCCCGCACGGTACGCAGGATGCGTTCCCACAGCCCTGGGCGCGGCAGGTCGATCGGCACCACGCGTGCCCCCCACCGGCACAGGTGCGCCAGGGGGCCGAGTTCGGCGCCGGCGCCGAGCACCACGACGGTGAAGCGGGAGAGGTCGAACCATTCGGGGTGCGCGGCGAGGCGGTCGAAGGCGTCGCCGAAGGACGGCTCGACGATGCCGGCACCGACCCAGCGGTCGACCTGCCGGGCCAACTCGTCGCCGATCAGCGCTCGGCCCCGGTAGGGCACCTCGAGCGGGGCGGTCGGCCCGTGTCCGCGCACCTGTGCGGTGTGCAACCGTTCGCCGGCGAGCTCCACGGCCTGCGTCAGTGGGACCGCGTGGCGGTCGCGGACGAACTCGACCTGCTCGTAGCAGGCGTCGAGGCCGGCCCGGGGGACCGCACCGGCGTCGCCGGGTGAGCGCAGCTCGGCCTCGACCAGCGCGTGCAGGTGCACCCCGTAGCGCCGTCGCCAGTCACGCTCGGCCTCGATCTCGCTGCCGAGCTGCGGATCCACCGCCGCGGCGGCGGCGGCCAAGCTCGCCCGTCCCGCCGGGGTCGAGCCGCGCCGGCCCTCCACCATGCGGAAGGCCACGCCGCGGGCGGGTGGCTGCTGGGTGCCGGCCATCGCCAACCTTCCCTCGTCGGACCCCAACGCTAGGCGCTGCGCGTACCGTGGAGGCAGCGAGCAGAGGCGGGAGCATGGATGACCAGCAGCAGTTGGAGTTCGAGGTCGGGTCGGAGGCGATCGCCGGGGACCTCGCGGTGCCGCCCGAGTCCCGTGGTCTGGTCGTGTTCGCGCATGGCAGTGGGTCGAGCCGGCACAGCCGACGCAACCGGCAGGTGGCGGCCGAGCTGCGTGCTGCCGGATTCGGCACCCTGCTGCTCGACCTGTTGACCGCTTCGGAGGAGTTGGGCGACCGGCGCGGCGCGCGCTCGCGCTTCGACATCCCTCGCCTGGCCGCACGGGTCGCGCTCGCGGTCGATCATCTCGGTGCCGATCCCGAGTTCGCGATGCTGCCGGTGGGCCTGTTCGGGGCCAGCACGGGCGCGGCGGCCGCGCTGGTGTGCGCCGCCGAGCGTCCGGCGCTCGTGCGCGCGGTCGTGTCCCGGGGTGGGCGACCAGACCTCGCCGGGCAGCACCTCGGGCGTGTTGTGGCGCCGACCCTGCTGATCGTCGGAGGGGACGACCTCGAGGTTCTCTCGCTCAACCGCCGGGCGCAGGCGGCGATGACCGCTCCGGTCGACGTCGAGGTGGTGCCAGGCGCGGGCCACCTGTTCGAGGAGCCCGGGGCGCTCGAGCGAGTGGCCCAGCTCGCCCGCACACACCTGGCCCGCCACCTCGTGCGGTGAGCGCGCAGTTGGTCACCGGGCTGCGGTGGACGCCAGCGGTGCGGTGATTGGACCGATGGTCACCGTCGCCCCCCGCAGCAACGGCCCGGGCTCGGTGCGCACCGACTCGCGCTGGCTGCCGGCGGCGAAGGTGACCCGGCGGTGGGCGAACACCCCGGGATCGATCGCCACCGGCACGTGCAGCAGGCCGGGGAGCGGCGGGACGGTGCCCGGCTCGAACTCCGGGAACGCCGCGGCGATCTCCTCCTCGGTGGCCAGTCTGGCCTCCCGATCGCCGATCGCGTCGGCGGCGAGGTCGAGGTCCAGGCGCCGGTCGGCGGTGAGCACCGCCAGGCCGAAGCCCGTGTCGATGCGCAGCACCACCACCTTGACCACCTCGTCGGCATGCAGGTCCAGGGCCTCGGCCTCCGCTCGGGCGGTCTCGGCGCGAGGATGGGGTAGGTACTCGAAGCGCAGGCCCGCCTGCGCCAGGTGCTCGGTCACCAGGGACATGATCCGGCCTTCCCGGTGCGCGCCGTGATCGCCGGGGCGCACCCACACCCCTATCCTGCGCGCGCCGGCCCGCGCCGGGCAGTGCCCTTCGA
This sequence comes from Nitriliruptoraceae bacterium, assembly GCA_007134165.1. Taxonomy (GTDB): domain Bacteria; phylum Actinomycetota; class Nitriliruptoria; order Nitriliruptorales; family Nitriliruptoraceae; genus SKJO01. The sequence continues at coordinate 5,439 of SLLJ01000200.1, forward strand.
CCATGTTCCGGGGGGCGCTCGCCGTTGGCCTACCCTGCCCCAGGGCCGGCGGCACACGTTGTGGACGCGGCACGATTATCGTTCGGAGCGTGCCGCACCGAGAATGGACGCACGCATGATCCTGTGGACCGACCGAGTCGCGGGCTCGTTGCTCGGCCTCGCCGCCGGCGACGCGCTCGGAGCCGGCTACGAGTTCGCCACCCCTCCCACCGGCGAGGTCGCCATGGTGGGCGGTGGGCTCGGTGGCTGGCAGCCCGGTGAGTGGACCGACGACACCCAGATGGCGATCTGTATCGCCGAGGTGACCGCGGCGGGCAGCGTCGACGTCGATGCCATCGCCCACCGGTTCATGGAGTGGTACGACTCGCGCCCCGCGGACGTGGGTATCGCGACCAGTGCCGTGCTGCGGGCGGTCAGCGACTCCGAGCAGGCCTCGGCCGAGGCCCTGCACGATGCTGCAGAGAGCTTCCTGCAGGACCATCCGAAAGGCGGCGCGGGCAACGGCGCGCTGATGCGCACCGCGCCGGTCGCCCTGGCCCACCTCGGTGACGATGCCGCGATCGCCACCTCCGCCCGGGCGGTCGCCGAGCTCACCCACGCCGATCCGCTGGCCGGGGACAGTTGCGTGCTGTGGAGCATCGCCATCGATCGCGCGGTCCGCGACGGCCGTCTCGACGGCGCCCACGACGGTGTCGGCCTGCTGCCAGAGGAACGCCAGGAACGCTGGCGCGCGTGGCTGCACGACGCCGAGACCAAGACCCCGAAGGCCTTCCGACCCAACGGTTTCACGGTCGCCGCCCTGCAGGCAGCGCATGCGGCGGTGCATCAGACGCCGGTCCCCGTCGACGCTCCGCCCGCCCGCCACCTGCAGGACGCGCTGCACGAGGCGGTGCGCATCGGCCACGACACCGACACGGTCGCGGCCATCGCCGGCTCGCTGCTCGGCGCCCGGTGGGGAGCCACCGCGGTGCCGTTCGCCTGGCGGCGTCTGCTGCAGGGCTGGCCGGGTCGCCGGGCGACGGATCTGGTGCGCCTCGCGGTGCTCACCGCCCGCAAGGGCGAGCCCGACGAGGTCGGCTGGCCCGTGGCCGAGCACATCGTCGGTGACCCGCCGGCCTTCGTGGTCGCGGTGCCCGGCGACGACGATCTGCTGCTGGGCAACCTCGCGGCGCTCGACGAGGTCGTGGCCGAGGTGGACGTGGTCGTGTCGCTGTGCCGGGTCGGCACCCGGCAGGTCCCGACCTCGGTGGAGCACTACGAGGTCATGCTCAGCGACGGAGACCAGGACGGCGACAACCCCAACCTCGCGATGGTGTTGGCCGACACCGCCGACGCGCTGCTCACCCTGCGTGCCGAAGGCAAGCGGGTGTTCGTGCACTGCGTGCACGGCCGAAGTCGCACGCCGACCGTCGCGGCGGTCATGCTGACCCAGCGCGATGGCTGCAGCGGGGCCGAAGCCTGGGGTCGGATCGCCGAGGTGCTGCCCGCCAGCGAGCACAACGAGGCCTTCCAGGCCATCCTCGCCCAGATCCCGGCGAGCTACGCCACGCCGCAGGGCTGACCGCCCCCCGGCAGGGCTCAGGGGGTTGCTCGGCGGTGCTCGTCGGCCAGGGCCCGGTAGCTGGCGACGTTGGGCCGGGGAACGGCAGGAACCGGCCGGTCGAGCACCGTGGCGGGCACGCCTGCCGCGAGGCTGCCGGATGGGATGTGCTGGCCCTGGCGCACCACGGCGCCGGCGGCGATCACCGCGCCGGCACCGACGTGCGCATCGTTGAGCACGATGGCACCCATGCCGATCAGCGCGTCGTCGTCCACCCGGGCGCCGTGCACGATCGCGCGGTGGCCGACGGTCACTCGTGCCCCGATCGTGACCGGGGAGCCGGGGTCGGTGTGGACCACGATCCCGTCCTGCAGGTTGGTGTCCGCACCGACGACGATCGGGCTGGACTCGGCGCGAAGCACGGTGCCGTACCACACCGAGACCCCGGCCGCGAGCTGCACGCGCCCCACCACGGTGGCGGTGGCGGCCAGGAAGGCGCCCGGGTCGATCTGCGGGGTGTGGCCGGACACGCTCAGCACGGTGGGCATGGGGGGCCTCCTCAGTGGCGCAGGTGGTCGATGAGCCGGTCGAGGCCCGCGGCGCACGCCTCGAGCTGCGAGGCGGCGATCCATTCGTCGGGCTGGTGGGCCTGCGCGATCGACCCCGGCCCCCACACCACCGTGGAGAGTCCCGCCGCCTGGAAGTGGCCGCCGTCGGTGCCGAAAGGCACCGTCCCGGCCGGCCGGGTGTCCCCGCTGATGAGGCGGGCGAGCTGTTCGGCGGGCCCGTCATCGGCGGCCAGCGCCCGGGCCACGGCCTCGACCCGGAAGCGCACGCCACCGGCGCCGGTGTCCGCGGTGAGCGCGGGCACGACCTGCTGGTCGGCGATGCGCCGGACCTGCTCGAGGATCGCCTCGGAGTCGTCGGCGGGCACCGGCCGGTACTCCCAGCGCAGGGTGCAGGTCCGAGGCACGATGTTGATCGCCTGGCCACCCTCGATCATGGCCAGGTTGAAGGTCGTGTAGGGCGGGTCGAAGCGAGAGTCGACCGCCGCCTCGCGGTGAACGCGGGCGAGTTCGTCGATCGCCACCGCGAGGCGAGCAGCTGCCACCACGGCGTTCGCGGCGTGCTGCGGCTGGCTGGAGTGCCCGTCACGCCCCTCGACCTCGGTGGTGATCACGCGTACCCCCTTGTGGGCGGTCACCACCCGCAGCTCGGTGGGCTCACCCACCAGCACCGCCGAGGGCCGCGGCTGGCTCGCCAGCAGCGCAGCGACGAGGTCGGGCGCCCCGAGCGTGCCGACCTCCTCGTCGTAGCTCAGCGCCAGCAGTACCGGCCGGGCGAGTTCGGCGCTCACCATCGCGGGCACCGCCGCCAGCACCGCGGCCACGAAGCCCTTCATGTCGGTGGTTCCCCGGCCCGACAGCCGCTGTCCGTCGCGGTGCAGGGTGAAGGGGTCCCGGCTCCAGGGCTGGCCCTCGACCGGCACGCAGTCGGTGTGGGCCGAGAGCACCACCCCACCTTCCCGGGCGGGGCCGATCCGGGCGATCAGCCCCGCCCGGGTGCCGTCGGCGGAGGGGACCCGCTGGTGGGTCACCCCGTGGGCATCGAGGTGGGCTTCGACGTCCTCGATGAGGGCCAGGTTGGACCGGCGGCTGGTGGTGTCGTGGGCCACGAGCCGGGCCAGGTGCTCCTCGAGGTCGCGCATGCGCGCTCCTTGCTCGTCGAGGACGTTAGTGCCCGCGGCACCCGACCGTGCACCGGGCGGTCCCCGGGCTGTCCCTGGGCCGCTCGCGGCTACTACCGTGGGATTCCGAGCGACGAAAAGGCCGAGCGGTGCGCAACGTGTTCTCGATCGTGCTGGCCGGCGGGGAGGGGCGGCGCCTGGCCCCCCTGACCTCGGACCGGGCCAAGCCAGCGGTGCCCTTCGGCGGCGTCTACCGCCTGATCGACTTCCCGCTGTCCAATCTGGTCAACGCCGGCTTCACCCGCATCGCGGTGCTCACGCAGTACAAGAGCCACAGCCTGGACCGGCACATCAGCGTGACCTGGCGGCTGTCGCCCCTGCTGGGCAACTACGTCACGCCGGTCCCGGCCCAGATGCGTCGCGGTCCCCACTGGTTCATGGGGTCGGCCGACGCCATCTTCCAGAACCTCAACCTGCTGCGCGACGAGCGGCCCGAGCACGTCATCGTGCTCGGGGCCGACAACATCTACCGCCTCGACCCGCGCGAGGTCGTGCGCGAGCACATCGACGCGGGGGCGGGGGTCACGGTCATGGGCATCCGTGCCCCCATCGAACTGGCGGATCAGTTCGGGGTGATCGAGGCCGACCCGGCTCAGCCCGCGCGGATCTCCGCGTTCCGTGAGAAGCCCACCGACGCGGTCGGGCTGCCCGACGACCCCACCAAGGTCTACGCCTCGATGGGCAACTACGTGTTCTCGACCGAGGCGCTGATCGAGGCCGTCAACCAGGATGCCGAGGATGCGGACTCCCGGCACGACGTCGGCGGCAACCTCATCCCGGCGCTGGTCGAGGCCGGAGATGCTCGGGTCTACGACTTCTCCAACCATCACGTGCCCGGCGAGTCCGAGCGCGACCACGGCTACTGGCGCGACGTCGGCTCGCTCGACGCCTACCACGCCGCCAACATGGACCTGATCTCGGTGCACCCGGTGTTCAACCTCTACAACGAGCAGTGGCCGATCCTGACCTACCGCTACCCGCATCCGCCGGCGAAGTTCGTCTTCGACGTCGAAGGGCGGCGCGGGGTCGCGACCGACTCCATGGTGTCGGAGGGGGTGATCGTCTCCGGCGGGCGGGTGGAGCACTCCGTGCTCTCGCCCCAGGTCCGGGTGCACTCCTACGCGCAGGTGTCGCGCTCGGTGCTGCTTCACGGCGCCGAGGTCGGCCGCCACGCGGTCGTGCACAACGCGATCCTCGACAAGAGCGTGATCGTGCAACCTGGTGCCACCGTCGGCGTCAACCCGGACCGGGACCGCGAGCGATTCACCGTCTCCGAGGGCGGCGTCGTGGTCGTGCCCAAGCACACCGTCGTGGAGGCCTGAGCCATGCGTGCCGCGCTGCTGACCCGTGAGTACCCGCCAGACGTCTACGGCGGTGCCGGGGTGCACGTCGACGAACTCAGCCGCGAACTCACCCGGCTGATCGCCGTGGAGGTGCACTGTTGGGGAGCCCCACGGCCCGCGCCGGCCGAGGGCGCCCCCTGCGTGCGGGCGCAGACGGCGTGGGAGGCGCTGGCCGGTCAGGCGCCGGAACTCGCCGCGCTGCGCACGATGTCGATCAACCTGGCCACGGTCCCGGTCGTCGGCGATGCCGACCTGGTGCACAGCCACACCTGGTACGCGAACCTGGGGGGGCACCTGGCCAAGCTCACCCACGACATTCCGCACCTGGTCACCACCCACAGTCTCGAACCGCTGCGGCCCTGGAAGCGAGAGCAGCTCGGCGGCGGCTACGCCCTGTCGAGCTTCTGTGAGCGCACCGGCATCGAACACGCGGACGCGATCATCGCGGTCTCGCAGGGCATGCGGGCCGATGTGCTCGCCGCCTACCCGTCGGTCGACCCCGACCGGGTGCAGGTGATCCACAACGGCATCGACACCGCGGTCTACGCCCCGGATGTGGACACCGACGTGCTGCGGGCCAACGGCATCGATCCCGACCGTCCCTCGGTGCTCTACGTCGGGCGGATCACCCGCCAGAAAGGGCTGGCCCACCTGCTCGACGCCGCCCACCACCTCGATGCCTCCGCCCAGCTCGTGCTGTGCGCCGGCGCGCCCGACACCCCCGAGCTCGGTGCCGAGGTGGCGGCCGCCGTCGCCGCGCTGCGTGAAGTCCGCGACGGGGTGGTATGGATCGACCGGATGGTGTCCAAGCGGGAGGTGGTGCAGCTACTGACCCACGCCACGGTGTTCGTCTGCCCGTCGATCTACGAGCCGATGGGCATCGTCAACCTCGAGGCGATGGGCTGCGAGACCGCCGTGGTCGCCTCCGCGGTCGGCGGCATCCCCGAGGTCGTGGTCGATGGCGAGACCGGCCTGCTGGTGTCCTTCGAGCCCGGCGACGACGACTGGGGCAGCCCCGCCGACCCCGCGAGCTTCGCCCGTGACCTCGCCGGGAGTATCGACGAGCTGCTCGCCGACCCGGCGCGGGCGGCGGTGATGGGCCGTGCCGGGCGCACCCGGGCGGTCGAGTCGTTCAGCTGGTCGGCCATCGCCGAACGCACCGTTGGGCTGTACCGCTCGCTGATCGACGCCTGAGCGCTCACGACCCGTCCGAACTCACCAAGGGAGCGACCCGTGGCCCGACACCCCGGCGCCGGCACTCCGGCCCCAGCCGACGAACTCGTCGCGGTCGACGAGCTGCTCGCGCGCTACCACGACGAGGCCCCCGACCCGGCCGAACCCGGCCAGCGGGTCGCTTTCGGCACCTCCGGGCACCGCGGGTCCTCGCTGCGCACCTCGTTCAACCAGGCCCACATCCTGGCCACGACCGCTGCGATCGTGCGCTACCGCCGCGAGCAGGGCATCGACGGCCCGCTGTTCCTCGGCCGCGACAGCCACGCGCTGTCCGCACCGGCCGAGCGCGACGCCGTGTCGGTGCTCATGGCCGCGGGCGTGGACGTGCGGGTCGCCGCCGACGGAGGCTTCACGCCGACCCCGGCGATCTCGCACGCGATCCTGCGTCACAACCGCGACCGGCCGCGCTCGCAGGCGGATGGCATCGTGGTCACCCCCTCGCACAACCCGCCCGAGGACGGCGGCTTCAAGTACAACCCGCCCCACGGGGGTCCGGCCGGCAGCGACACCACCCGCTGGATCCAGGACGTCGCCAACCAGCTGCTCGCCGACCCCGGCGCGATCGATCGGGTCGACGTCGAGGCGGGCCGCGCCGCCGGCGTGCCCCACGACCTGCTCGGCGACTACCTCGAAGACCTCGCCGAGGTCGTCGACCTCGACGTCATCCGCGCTGCGGGGGTGCGCATCGGCGCCGATCCGCTCGGTGGGGCGACGATCGGCTACTGGCAGGCCATCGGTGAGCGCCTCGGGCTCGACCTCGAGGTGGTGGGCGGCGGGGTCGATCCGCGCTTCGCGTTCGTGCCCCGTGACTGGGACGGGCGGATCCGCATGGACTGCTCCTCGCCGGACGCCATGGCCGGGCTGGTCGAACTCAAGGACCGGTTCGACGTCGCGGTCGCCAACGACCCCGACGGCGACCGCCACGGCATCGTGGCCCCGAGCACCGGGCTGCTCGCACCCAACCACTACCTCGCCGTGGCGATCAGCGAACTGTTCGCCACCCGGGCCTGGCCACCGACCGCCGGGGTGGGCAAGACCCTGGTCAGCTCCAGCCTCATCGACCGCGTCGCCGCCGACCTCGGCCGGCGGCTGGTGGAGGTCCCGGTCGGGTTCAAGTGGTTCGTCGACGGGTTGATCGACGGCAGCCTCGGGTTCGGTGGCGAGGAGAGCGCGGGCGCTTCGTTCCTGCGCCGTGACGGCGGGGTGTGGACCACCGACAAGGACGGGATCATCCTGGCCCTGCTCGCCGCCGAGATCACCGCCCGCACGGGGGAGGATCCCGGGCAGCGCTACCTGCGGCTGGTGGGGCGGTTCGGGGAACCCGCCTACCGCCGCGTGGACGCGCCGGCGACCCCCGCGCAGAAGACGGCGCTGGCCGCACTCTCTCCGGCGGACGTGACCGTGACCGAACTGGCGGGCGAGACGATCGTCGACGTACTGACCGCGGCGCCCGGCAACGGTGCCGCCATCGGAGGGTTGAAGGTCACCACCGCCCAGGGCTGGTTCGCCGCGCGGCCGTCGGGCACCGAGGACGTTTACAAGATCTACGCCGAGAGCTTCCGTGGCCCGGAACACCTCGACCGACTGCTTGAACAGGCCCAGTCACTGGTCGACGGGGTGCTGGCTGGCGCCAGCTGACCTGCACCGTACGCTGGTGGTGGTTGCGTCCGTTGGAGGTGTCCGTGCGTTCGTCCGCGATCGTTGTCCTGCTCGCCGCCCTGGCCATGGTGGGGTTCGCCCCGGGAACCGTCCTGGCTGCCGATGAGCCGGTGACCATCGAGTACTTCTGGGGCGAGGGCTGCCCGTACTGCGTGCAGCAGGCCGCCTTCCTCGACGAGCTCGAGGCCCGGCACCCCGACGTCGTCGTCGAGCGCTATGAGGTCTGGAGCGACGAGGCCAACCAGCAGCGCATGGCCGAGGCGCTGGCCGCCTTCGGCGAGCAGCCCACCGGGGTGCCCGCGACCGTGATCGGCGAGCGCTACTGGGTCGGCTTCAACGAGCGCATCGCCACCGACATCGAGCAGGTCGTCGAGGCGGGCTCCACCGTGACGCTCGCGCCCGAGGTCTCGACCGGTCCGGACGCCGACGGTGAGCCCGCGGCGCTGGCCGACGCCGGCACCGACGCCCAATCGGCCGGCGTCGCCATCGGACTCGGGATCGCGGCCCTGCTGGCCGTGATCGTCGCGGGCGGACTGGTGCTCCGTTCGCGCCGGAGTGCCTAGCCTCCGACGGTTCCCACCCGCCAGTTGGCCCGCCCGGTCGGGTCCAGCCCGATGCAGCGAACCATCAGCCGACCACCGACCCGCCAGGTCCCGGTCGTGGTGGTCAGGCCGTGCTCGTCGACCTCGAACGAGCCGCGCTCACGGGCTGGCAGGTCCAGCACCCGCTCGGCGGTGACGAAGCCGGTCACCCCCAACCGGGGCAGGCGGATGCGAAGCCCGTTGACGGTGACGCCGGTGATCACCGCCTCCTCGGCGTCGTCGAGGTAGCCGCGGTCGAGCAGGCGGGACCACAGCTCGGCCCGTTCCCGTGCCTGCAGGTGCTTCATCGCCCCTGCCCTCGCGTCCAGCCAGCCGGCCAGCGCCGTGAGCTGCTCGCTGGTCAGCGGTGGGGGAGCGCCGGCCAGGGCGGCCCGCAGCTGGCGGTGCACGACGAGGTCGGCATACCGGCGGATCGGCGAGGTGAAGTGGCAGTAGGCCTCGGAGGCCAGACCACGGTGGTGGGAGGGGTCGGGATCGTAGGTCGCTCGGGCGGTGGCGGAGGTCGCCGCTCCGATCAGCAGGTCGCGGTCGGCCGTGCGCCCGGTGACGTCGAGCTGCTCGATGGCGCCGAGCACCTCGGCGACGACCGCGTCGGCCTCGGCGTCCGGCTGCGCGAGCGCGGGGAGTTCGACCCCGGCGAGCTCGGCGGCGGCCCGGAGCCGGTCGGCCCGGTCGGGCGCGAGTCCGGCATGGGCGCGGTACAGCGCCGGGACCTGGCGTTCGACCAGCCAGCGCGCCACCGCCTCGTTGGCGGCCACCATCAGCCGCTCGATCAGGCGGTAGGCCGCGGCGTGGGGTTCGGCGGGCACCGTGGTCAGCTTGCCGCCGACGATCGCCGGGGTCACCTCGGCCGAGGCGAACAACTCCTCGAAGGTGGTGCGGGCATCGCGCTCGACGCCGAGCCGCCGGGAGGCTTCGGTGGCGGCCCGCAGCACGCCCGTGGCGATGGTGGCCTCCGATCCGGCCTGCGCGATGAGGGCGTCCTGGTTCCCGTCGAGCCAGTCCTCCACCGCGGCGTAGCTGAGCTTCGCGCGCGAGGTGACCGCCGCGACCTCGACCCGGGGCAGGCCGAGCGTGCCGTCGGGTGCCACCGCGAACCGGGCGGAGACCGCCCAGCGGTCCTGGCCCGGCAGCAGCGAGAGCAGGTCCTCGGACAGGGCGGGATCGAGCATCGGGGCGTTCTCGCCGACGGCGAGGTAGGCCGTGGCCGCCACCGAACGCGCGTAGCGGTCCGCCGGAGAGTCGATGCCGACCTGACCGGCGACGTCCGCGATGTGCACCACCACCTCGACGTCGGAGTCGGGGGCACCGTCCCAGCGGGCGGCGATGGCGTCGTCGACGTCGCGGGTGGCGGCGTCGTCGACGGTGATGCACGGTTCGTCGCGACGGTCGACCCAGGCGACGTCGTGGCCGGGAACGGGGCCGTCGAAGTCGAGCCCGGCCGCGCCACCCCGACCGCCGCCGGCGAGCAGGCCGACCACGCGGGTGTGGGTCGTCTGCGCCTCGAGGGGATCCAGCCCGGCTGCCGCGGGACCGCCCGGGACCAGCGACGGGGCCGCGCGCCCCAGCGCGATCACCACGCTGGCCGCGCGCACCGCCTGGGGTGAGCCCACGATGTGCGGTCCGGCGACCAGTGCCCGCCCGATCGGCGACGAGTCGTCACGATCGGCGCCGAGTACCACGACCTGCCGGCCCACGGCGGTGGGCAGGCGGCTGGCGACGGCGGGTTCGAGCGCGATCCAGCCGCTGCCGAGCGCCGGGTCCGGCTCCAGGACCAGGCCCGAGGGACCGTGCTGCACCCGCCCGACGAGCATCCGCCGGGCGCGCTCGAGGAGCCGGGTGGTGGTGGCCGTGGCCCCCCGCTCGCCGAGGGCAGCCTCGGCCTCGACGAGGTCGTCGGCGAGCAGTGTGCGGGCCAGCGGCGGGGCGACGAACACCGAGTCGACCGTCGACTCGGCGCCGTCGTCGTCGGTGAGGGTGATGGTCGTCGGGCTCAGACCATCGGCCTCGACCGGGTTCAGGAAACCGAACCCGCGGGGGTGCGGGCGGAAGCGGGCGGGGAAGGGCACGGGCAGCTCGTCGTCAGGAGTGGGAACGGAGTGCGCACCCTACCGCCGCCCGCCGGTGGGGCTCAGTACGAGAAGGTTCCGATGACGCGGTTCTGCTCGAGGATCGCGTCGGCGTAGTCGGCGAGGAACTCGGCCCGCGACGGGGTGCCCTCGACCGGACGGCTCAGCGCGTAGACCCAGAAGTAGTAGTGGTGCAGGCCGTGACCGGCCGGTGGCTGCGGACCGCCGTAGCCCGACGCCCCGAAGTCGTTGGGTCCGGGCCGGTAGGCGGCGTCGGCGTCGGCGTCGAGCTCGGTGGTGTCGGCCGGGATGCCGTACAGCGTCCAGTGGGTGAAGCCGTGGGGCAGCGGTGCGTCCGGGTCGTGGCAGATCACCGCCAGCTCCGCGGTGCCCGTGGGCACGCCGCTGATCGTCAGGCGTGGGGCGAGGTTGTCCTGGTCGTTGGCGTGCCGGTCGGCCAGTCGGCCGCCGGGCTCGAAGTCCGGGCTGCTGATGGCGAGGTCCTGGATGTTCAGACCCATCGGGCGCTCCCTTCCGTTGCGTGGTCGAACGATGCGTGTCACCCTACTTCAGCGTGCGGGTGCGAGGCAGATCCAGGCGCTCAGGGGCCAGTCGATCTCGTCGAGCAGTGGCTCGATGCGGTCCAGCAGCCGGACCGCCGTGACCCGAGGGTCGGGCTCGGGTGGCAGGCTGCTGTGCAGGGTGGTCGTCGACGAGCCCCGGGTGCGGGTCCAGGTACTGGTGAGCTGGGCGGCGTCCAGGGCCCGCCGGGCCCGGCGCGGGGCGGCGCGCACCTGTACGCGGATCGTGGCCCATCCCCGGTCGTCGACGGTCGGATGGATCGCCAGGGTCGAGGTCAGGTCGGGTGCCAGGCTGGCAGCGACCCGGTTGAGCCGTGAGCCGGGGGCGCGGCTGGTCGCCTCGAGCCGGCCGTTCCCGCCGGCCTTCGCGAACCAGGTCGCCACCCGATCGCGCTCCAGTGGATCCGGCCGGCAGGCGGGCACCGCGCTCCAGTCCACCGATCCCACGCTGGCCGCGGCGGGGCCCGTGGGGTGTCCGGGCCGTGACGGACGCCCCGGCACCACCCCCGACCAGAGGTCGTTGGTGTCGTCGGTCTGACCACCGAGCCGTTCGTAGGCCGCCTGGATCCGGTGGAAGGCGGACGGGTCGCCCCCGAGGTCGGGATGGTGCAGGCGGGCCAACCGACGGTAGGCCGCCTTGCGCACGGCCGCGTCCGCCGACGGGGGCACGTCGAGCACCCGTCGGGCCTCAGCTGGGGTCAGACGCCGCTGCACGGGTCTCCTCGTCGGCGGCGGACGCCGGGAGGCTAGCGTGGACCCGTCGGGAGCCCGGGAGCCCGGGAGCCCGGAAGCCAGGGAGGCAGGGAGCCAGGGAGCCAGGGAGGCAGGGAGGCAG
>SLLJ01000397.1 GCA_007134165.1 Nitriliruptoraceae bacterium
CGGCGTCCACGACGACCAGCACCTCATCGGCATCGACCTGCTGGCCCGGGGCGACCCGGACCTCGCTGACCACGCCGTCGAACGGTGCGGTGATGCGGTGCTCCATCTTCATCGCCTCGACGCTGACCAGCAGTGCGCCGCGGGACACCGCCTGGCCGACCTCGACCGCGACCTGAACGACCGCACCGGGCATCGGCGCGAGCGTGGCGCCGGCCACCTCCTCGCCGGCCGCCTCCGGGAAGCGCGGCCGCTCAGCAAGCACGACCCGGCCACCCGCGGTGCGCACGTGCACCTCGGCCCCGCCTCCGGCGCCGCCACGCGCCGCAGCCGCATGCCGGGCGACGTGCACCCGCTGCCGGTGCTCGTCCACCTCGAGGTCGAGCACGACCCCGGCGGCGGGCAGCCCCTCGATGGTCGGGTCCACACCAGGGCCCGAGTGGTCGGTCTGCTCACCGGCGAGTACGGCCCGACCATGCACCAGCACGACGTGCGCGGTCGCCTCCGGGTGCGGGCCCTGGTCCTCCGGCGCGTCACCAGGCGACACCGCCACCTGCCAGGAGCCGTCGCGCTGCGCGGCGTAGCGCACACGGTAGGCCTGCTCGCCGAGGTCGTAGACGCCGGTGGGCACGAAGGTCGAAGCGTTGGCGAACCCGGCCCGCACGGTGCCGAGCACCGGTGCCCGTTCCCGCCGCTCGATCGTGGCAGCCAGCGCCGCAGCGATCAGTGCGGTCTGCACCGCGGCCTCGTCGGGCTGCAGGCCCGGCACCTGCCCACCGGGAAAACGTTCCTCGAGGAAAGCGGTGGTGGTGTCCCCGGCGACGAAGGCCTCGTCGCGCAGGATGCCCACCAGCAGGTCGCGGTTGGTCGTGGTTCCGAGCAGCGCGCTGCGGTCCAGTTCCCGGGCCAGCAGGCAGGCCGCCTCGGGCCGGGTCGGCGCGGTGGCGATGACCTTGGCCAGCATCGGGTCGTAGTAGGTCGGGATCTCGTCGCCCTGCCGGATGCCCGAGTCCCACCGCACCCCGGGCAGCCCCGCCGGCGCGTAGGCGTGCAGGGTGCCGGTCGCAGGCAGGTAGCCGGCCGCGGGATCCTCGGCATACAGCCGCACCTCGATGGCGTGCCCGCGCTGCACGAGCTCCTCCTGGACGAAGGGCAGCGGCTGCCCGGCTGCCACCAGCAACTGCAGGCGCACCAGATCGAGCGTCTCCAACGCCCCACTCGACGGGTCACACCACCGCACCACCTGCTCGGTGACCGGGTGTTCGACCTGCAGGCGGGTGTTGACTTCCAGGAACGCGAACGCCGAGCGCGGGTCGAGGTCCTCACCGGCCCGAAGCCGCGCCAGCACCGCCTCGTCGCCGATGAACTCGACCGTGCCGGCGTTGACGTAGCCGATCGCCCGGGCCGCGTCCACGGCCGCCTCGCCGAGCGCCGCGCGCACGCGTGCGTCGATGCCCGGGGCAGGCGTCTCCTCGACGACCTTCTGGTGGCGGCGCTGCACCGAGCACTCACGTTCGAACAGGTGCACCACGGTGCCGTGGGTGTCACCGAAGACCTGGACTTCGAGGTGACGCGGACGCGTGACGAAGCGCTCGAGGAACACCCGGTCGTCGCCGAACGCCCCGCCGGCCTCCCGGCGCGCGGCGGCGATCGCCTCGTGCAATTCCCCCGGGGCGTGCACGACCCGCATGCCCTTGCCCCCACCGCCGGCGGCGGCCTTGACCATGACCGGGAAGCCGATCTGTGCGGCGACCGCGTCGAGGTCGAGGTCTGCGGCGGCGAGGTCGGCGTCGAGGTCCATGCCCGCGACCAGCGGCACGCCGGCCTCGGCCATCAGTCGCTTGGCGGCGAGTTTGTCGCCCATGGCCTCGATCGCGGCGACCGGTGGACCGATCCACAGCAGCCCGGCGTCGTGGACCAGCCGGGCGAAGGCGGGCGCCTCGGACAGGAACCCGTAGCCGGGGTGGATCGCGCCGGCCCCGGTTCGCTCAGCGGCGGCGATCAACGCCTCACCACGCAGGTAGGACTCGGCCGGGGTGGCCCCGCCGAGGCGCACGGCCTCATCCGCCACCTCGACGTGCAACGCACCAGCATCGACATCCGAGTACACCGCGACGGTGCCGATGCCCATCGTTCGGCACGTGCGGGCGATGCGCACAGCGATCTCGCCACGGTTGGCGATCAGCACCTTGTCGGGCAGGCCGCGCGGGGCGGGGGCAGCGTGGTCGTTCATCCGTTGTCCCCTCACATCCTGAACACGCCGAAGCCCGTGGCGCCACGGACCTCGTTGGAATGGGTGGCTGACAGCGCCATGCCGAGCACGTCGCGGGTGTCACGAGGGTCGATGACCCCGTCGTCCCAGCCCTGCCCGGTGGCGAACAGCGCGTTGGACTCGGCCTCAATCTGCGCTTCGACCATGGCGCGGATGCCGGCGTCCTTGTCGTCGTCCCACGGCTCGCCGCGGTTCTCCGCGGCCGCCCTGGCCACGATCGAGAGCACCCCGGCCAACTGCTGGGGGCCCATCACCGCGATGTGGTGGTTGGGCCAGGAGAACAGCAGGCGAGGGTCATACGCCCGACCGCACATGCCGTAGTTGCCGGCCCCGTAGGAGGCGCCCATCATCAGGGTGAGGTGCGGCACCTCGGAGTTGGTGACGGCGTTGATGAGCTTGGCGCCGTCTTTGATGATGCCGCCCTGCTCGTAGACGGTGCCGACCATGAACCCGGTGATGTTCTGGAAGAACACCAGCGGGATGCCCATCCGGTTGGTGAGCTGGATGAACTGCGCCCCCTTCTCGGACTCCTCGCTGAACAGCACGCCGTTGTTGGCCAGGATGCCGACCGGGAAGCCGTGGATCGACCCCCAGCCGGTCACCAGGTTGGTGCCGTAGGAGGCCTTGAACTCCTCGAACCGCGAGCCGTCCAGGGTGCGGGCGAGCACCTCGCGGGCGTCGAAGGGCTCGCGCAGGTCCACGCTGGCGATGCCGAGCAGCTCGTCCGGGTCGTGCACCGGCGGGTCGGCGGGCTCGCTCGGACCCGGTCCGGGCTTGCGCCAGCCGAGGTGGGCCACGATCTGGCGGGTGATGCGGATGCCGTCGAACTCGTCCTCGGCGAGGTAGTCGCCGAGCCCCGAGGTGCGCGCGTGCATGTCCGCCCCGCCGAGCTCCTCCTCGGTGGCCTCCTCGCCGGTGGCCATCTTGACCAGCGGCGGGCCGCCGAGGAACACCTTCGAGCGCTGCTTGATCAGCACCGCGTAGTCGCTCATCCCCGGCACGTAGGCCCCACCGGCGGTCGAGGAGCCGAACACCAGCGAGATGGTGGGGATGCCGGCCTTGGACAGGGCGGTCAGGTCGTGGAAGGTCCGCCCGCCGCGCACGAAAATGTCCTTCTGGGTGCGCAGGTCCGCGCCGGCGGACTCGGTGAGGTTGATCGCGGGCAGCCGGTTCTCGCGGGCGATCTGCAGCCCCCGCAGCGCTTTGGTGACGCTGAAGGGGTTGGACGCGCCGCCCTTGATGGTCGGATCCGCGCCGCCGATAAGGCACTCGACGCCCTCGACCACCCCGATGCCCTGCACCGAGGAGCCACCGACGTGGAAGTCGCTGCCCCAGCCGATCAGGGGCTGCAGCTCCAGGAACGGGGTGTCGGGGTCAACCAGCAGCTGGATGCGCTCACGGATGGTGAGCTTGTCGCGCGAGCGGTGCCGGGCGAGCTTGTCGGGCCCTCCCCCGCCACGCGCGGTCGCGAGCTGCTCCTCGATGGTGGCGAGCAGTTCGAGGTTGCGTTCGCGGTTGCGCCCGAAGCCCTCGCTCGCCGGGTCGATCCGCGTACCGAGTACGTCGCCGTCCAACCGGGCCCTCCCGATCCGTCGTCCAGCACGGAACGATAGCGCACGAAGCGTTCCGTTCCATGTTGGAGGCAGGGTGTTGGCCCCATGCCGTCCGACATCGCGACCTGCAACACCCCGCCGACCACTGTCCGTGCCGAACTTGTCGGATGACGCACCGATCGGTCGCAATCCGGCGTAGAGCCGCCAGTAGCCGCCTCGGCAGAATCTCGGAAGCAGACCCGGCGCTACTGATTGCGGGCGTCCGCTCGCGGGCCCACACGACCATCGCACGTCCATGGCCACCACCAGACCACAGGTGATCTCGGCGACTCCGCAATACGGGGTCAACGACCACAGGCAGAACCAAAGTCGAACGCCCAATCAGTCGACTCAATGCGTTCGCACTGCTGGCGTCGATCCTGATGACACCTGCAGCGGCCTTCGAACACACCGGGAGTCGGACTTCGGTTGTAACGGCAACCAACGGCAGTCAGGTGTCCTTCTCCGCCTCAACGCATGGAGGAATTGTCCGGCCGGTCACAGTCGGCGCAGGGAATGGCACCGGCTTCTGCCTGCCCAGGTCCAGGTCTCTGATCCTGGACATCCTCGGCCTCCGGGAACACACGCCACACGGCGGCGCCAAACCGATGTTGCACGGACCGTTGCGCGGCATTGGCTAGCGGGAAATCTGCTCCCGACACGATCACCTGCCGGCCGCGTAGCGCAGAGCACTCCCTGAGCGGATGCGGCGTCGGGGACCGCGGGGCGCACGGGACGCTCAGGTCCGATCCCGTTCCTCCTCGACGTTGCCGGACCTCAGGTGGCCGGGTCCGTTGCTCAAGGGTTCAGCGGTCGGCCGCAGTTCGAGCGGATCGCGGTCCGCAGCCAAGGTGCGCATCGGCCAGGGGATGGTCATCCCGGCGTCGTCGAGCGCGTGCTTGCAGGCCGAGATCACGCGGTGGCGGGTCTGGCGCACCGTCTTGTTGTCCGCGTCGGTCCAGAACCGCACC
>SLLJ01000451.1 GCA_007134165.1 Nitriliruptoraceae bacterium
CCTCCACCTTGGTTCGCAGTCGTGCTCGCTGCTCCGGCGTCGGGGTCATGAGGGCTCCGTGTCCCGGGCGGCCGGCTCGACCGCCGACGGGGAGGTGGTGTCGACCGGCCGTCGGCGTTCCCGGGCCGCGGCGAGAAGCAGCAGGGCCGCGGTGACGAGTAGCAGGGCGAGCGCGACGGTGCCGGTATTGGCGCCGAGCCCCCACACGACCAGGTAGGTGACGGTGCCTGCGGCCAGGAGGTAGTAGCCGCAGGGGATGGCGACCTTGCGCATCAGGTCACCC
Source organism: Nitriliruptoraceae bacterium (assembly GCA_007134165.1). Classification (GTDB taxonomy): domain Bacteria; phylum Actinomycetota; class Nitriliruptoria; order Nitriliruptorales; family Nitriliruptoraceae; genus SKJO01. Next base: position 284 of record SLLJ01000451.1, read on the forward strand.
TCCCGGCCCACCAGTCCCACCGTCGCTGCGGCGGCCACCACGTTGTGGACCGTGAGCATGTTGCCGGCGGCACCACCCACGGCCTGGGCCGCGACCACCGGCACCGTGGCGATCCCGATGCCCTCGGCGGTGGCGAACTGGAACTGCGAGAACATGATGTTGCTGATCGTGTTGGACCCGGCGGCGAAGGCGCCGAGCGCGCCCACCACCGGCGCCACCAGCGGCCAGGCCGAACCCACGGCGGTGGCCGCGCCCTCCGCCAGGGTCAGGGGCATGGAGGCCAGCTCGCCGGTGGAGAAGTCGGTGCCGGAGTTGATGAAGATCCGAACCAGCGGGACCGCGATCAGCATTGCCGGTGCGGCCTTGACGATCTGCCTACCGGCGGTGCGCCAGGCCAGGGCGATCTCGGAGCCGCGCATCCGGTGCAGGGGGTAGCTGACCAGCACCGCGAGCAGGAATACGAAGCCGGGGAGGTACAGGAACTGGAAGCCGGCGTTGAGGCCTTGGCCGAAGATGTCGGACCAGGTGGGGTTGACGCCCTGCAGCGCAGACTGGATGCCGAGCTCCGGAACCCGGGTGACGATGAGGATGGCCGCGAGCACCCCGTAGGGCGCCCAGGCGCGTGCGGTGCCGATGATCTGCCGGGGGGCGGCGTCGTCGGGGCTCAGGTCGCCCATCCAGTTGTCGAGCCAGGTCTCACGGGGAGCGAACTGCCAGGGTTCGTCGGGCTGCAGGAAGCCCTTGCGGGTGGCGGTGATCACGATTGCCAGACCGATCAGTCCGCCGAACAGCGACGGGAACTCCGGACCCAGCAGCCAGGCGGTGAGCCAGTACGGGCCGATCATCGCGGCGGCGGCGAACAGCGCGAACGGCCAGATCGCCAGTCCCTCGCTGAAGCGCTTGTTGGGGCCGAAGAACCGGGTCAGCAGGCTGACCATGAACAGGGGCACGAGCATGCCGACGATCCCGTGCACGCTCGCTGCGGTCAGCGCGACCTCGCCGAGGTAGCCCTCGAGCGTGCCGCCGCCGGCGACGATGGCGTCCTCGGCCGCGGTCCCGCTCAGGCCACGGTTGACACCGATGATGATGGGGGTCCCGAGCGCTCCGAAGGTGACCGGAGTGGACTGGATGATCAGCCCACACATCACCGCGGCCATGGCGGGAAAGCCCAGGGCGAGCAGCAGTGGAGCGGCGACCGCGGCGGGGGTCCCGAAGCCCGACGCGCCCTCGATGAAGGAGCCGAACAGCCAGGCGATGATCACCGCCTGGACCCGCCGGTCCGGACTGATGCGGGTGAACCCCGCCCGGATCGAGGACATCGCCCCGGAGGCGTTGAGGGTGGCCAGCAGCAGCAGGGCGCCGAACACGATGTAGAGGATGTCCAGCGAGATGCCGAGCCCCTCGATCACCGAGGCGGCGATCGCGATGGGCTCGACGTCCCAGACCAGCCAGGCGACGACCGCCGTGACCACGAACCCGACGGCCATGCCGTCCCGGGCGGGCCATCGGAAACCGACCATCAGGACCCCGATGGTCAGGATCGGCAGGAACGCGAGCAGGCTCAGCAAAGCGAGGCTCTCCACCATGAAGCTCCCAGGTTGGTCGTGCGGTCTCCCACCGCGGTGCGGACCCTAGCCAGAGGTGTTCGCCGGCGGCGGAAGAAAAGTCGTGCAGACACGCGGACGACCGTGTCCATCCGAGGCGCCCGGAGCCGTCGGCCGGTGCCGCCGACCTCTCGGTGGCTACCGGTCTTCGTCGCCGGCTCGGTCCTGGTAGGTGTCGTCGACGACTTCGGCGAAGTGCTCGATGATCAGGTCGCGACGCGGCTTGCGCGGGCGGCGAGATCGTCGCGGTCGTCGAGGGCGCCACCGTCGAACACCAGCACCTGCTCCAGCCCTCCGACGTCGTCACCGACGCCGTTGATGCGTTCAGCCAGCTCGCGAGAACCCGTCAGCACCAGGCGAGCGGACGTTCTGCCGAGCACCCTGGCGCAGCGCTCGGGGGAGTCCGTCTCGGAGACGGGCACCGTGACGCCGGCCGCAGCCAGGATGGCCAGGTCGGCGATCGTCCATTCGGGACGCGTCGGGCTCATGATGGCCACCGGGTCGCCCGGCTCGACCCCCAGCGCGATGAGGCCGGCCGGTGATGGAGTTCACGTCCACTCCCTCGTCGGCGGTGACGTCCCGCTGCAGGCCACGCAGCGCTGTGCGGCGCAGCGGTGATCGTTCGGTCGTGGTGGCGCTCTCTGATCCCGTGCACGCTGAGGAGGTGACGTGCCGTCGAGTGGAACGGAGACGAGGTGGCGCAACAGCCGGACGCAGCACACCAGCGGCCCCACGGCATCGACGACGCGACGGTCGATGCGGTCGGCAAGATCGGAGAGGCCTTCGAGCTGCTCGAACGTGCCCGTGGCGCGCTGTATGAGTTCCACCAGCGCATCGGGTGGGTGGACGACACCCTCGGCGAGGGTCTCGAGCAGCTGCGAACTGCGGGCCACACCGAGCTGGCCGACGAGCTGGCCACCACCTGGTTGGGGCGCAATGTGCTGCCTGGGATGTGGACCTTCGAGGTCGTGGAGGCCTTCGACCGCACCTACTACGCGGTCGCGGTCGACGGCGAACGTCGGGTGCGCGAGACCCTGATGGAGGGTCGCCGCCACGTGCAGGAAGCCGAACGCAAGGCGCAGCGGCGTCTGAACGGTCCCCACGACGACCTTCGGTGAGCTGGGCGGCCACGGCGAGGCAGGAGTGGCCGTGGTCGCCGAACCGTTCCGGTACGGCCTTGCGATTGCCCCCGCCTTCGCAGGATGAGGCGTCGTGTCGAGGGCACCTGCTCGCGCTGTCACGGGTCGCTGTCGGGCTGGAAGAACACCAGCGCCCGTGCGGGTGGGATCGCCTGGAGCCGTGGCCGCTGGGCGTGCCAGGCCCGCCGTCCGACGAGCAGTCTTTGGCGCTTCCCGCCGAGGTGGCGGTGGGGTGTGACGCCGCAGCCGTGTGCGGGTGCGGTCTGCGGGTCGACCTGCATCCGCCCACGAGTTCGGGACCGAAGCAGGGGCACGAACACCGACTCATCGGAAGGCACGAACATGGTCGTCAAGCAGATGCACAAGCTCGGAATCAACAGCGACGTCCTGCAGGTGCTGGGATTCGCCTCCATCCTTGCCAGCATCGCCACGTGGAGGGCTGCCAAGAAGTCCGGCGACGTTGCGCACGCGGAGCGTTTCGGCATCTTCATCGGCCTGTGGGCTCCGACGTTCTTCGCGCTCGCTGGCGAGGTCGCCGTCCACGAGGCCAAGACCGACGAGCTGCCGACCGGCTGAACTCCGGTGGCCTCCGCCGGCTCGGCGTCACCGTCGTCGCCGAGCGGGTCGCGGCAGGTGCAGCCTCGGACCGCCGACGAACCGTTGGGCGCGCGGGGGCGACCGGCTCGGCCATGTCCCAAGGCGTGAACCTCGCAGGTAGTGGCTGGTCGGCATCGTGCCGCTGCTCGAGTTCGTCTCTCAACGCTCGTTTCGTGTTCGGGGAGAGGCTTTACCCTTGCCGCACGAACGAGCGTGAGGGCAGTTGTATGGCCGGTCTGGCGGTCAGCGATCTGGCTGCGTTCCTGCTGGGCAACTGGCGAGTGGATCGCGAAGTCTTCGACGCATCGCGACGGGGGCTTACGGGTGCCTTCAGTGGCACGGCCGCCTTCACGTTCGATGAGCACGTTGCTGGTCTGCTGCGCTACGTCGAGCATGGCACGCTGCGGCTGGGCTCCCACCGGGGACCCGCCTTCCGATGTCTGAGCTTCCAGGTCGACGGCGCGTGCGCCCAGGTGGCGTTCGACGACGGGCGGTACTTCCACGACCTCGATCTGCGCGAGGGCCGGTGGGAGGTTGATCACCCGTGCGGCGACGACCGCTATTCCGGCCGCTTCGACGTCGACCACGCCCATCGGTGGCGCCAGCAGTGGACGGTGAATGGCCCCGAAAAGCGCCAGTTCATCCGCACGGTCCTCGAACGCCCGGTGACCGATCCACCGGCCGGTCGGCTCGCCGTCAACCCGGAAGCGGGGGAATGGGGCCTCGACTGGTCGACAGCCACCCGGAGCGGTACGGCCTGAGGCCCGAGGTGTGGTCACCGAACGGCGGGATCACGGTGGTGACCGACGTCCCTGAGGTCGCCCTCGCGATCGGTTGGATGCTGATCGCACTGATCGGCGTGGGTGCGATCGAAGACCGATCCTCGGCATGATGCGGTCGAGCCGGGCACCCACCGCGGCGAGTGCCCGGTCGACGCGTCCGGCGGGTCACCCCCGCAGGCGCGCCGAGGTCGGATCGTAGAACGAGCGCAGAGCCACGGACGCCTGGATGGGGGTGCCGGCCACCTCGACCTGCCAGCTGGCTGTGTCGAGGAAGGCCGCATCGACCGCGACCTGCGCGCTGACGTAGCCCATCGCGAGGGAGCGCTGCTCGAAGGTGCTCCACATCGCCGAGGTGGTCCGCCCCACCAGCTCGCCGTCGCGCAGGATCGGCTCGTCGTGGTAGAGCAAC
>SLLJ01000283.1 GCA_007134165.1 Nitriliruptoraceae bacterium
CACGCATGACCGACAGCATCCCACGCCCCTGCGACATCCCGTCCACACCACCGCCCACGACAGACCAAGACAGCCGCCTACAGGTGATGAACCAACCCCCAGCAGCTCACGACCCCTGCCTGTACCGACTGGCCGAGGTTGGTCGCGACCTCGCCGCGACCGACCCCGCTGACGATCAGCGGCGGCTCCGGTTGGTGTTCGAGTTCCTCCGTGGCGCACAGGAGGACGGGCATCCCCTTGTTCTGCTCGTCGCTTCGCAGCCGCCACCGACCGGCGATGTGCGCTTCGACGCGCTGCTCGCGGCGATCGCCGAGGACCTGTCGGTGCGTGCCGACGAGGTCCCGCCCGCCTGGGTGTACGAGCCGTGCCGGTTCCTCGACGGCGCCTGGTGGGTGAGCGATCTGCCGTCGGCCCGCGCCGCCGCGCTGGTGCGCACCCCCGCGTCCTACCGCCGGCGTGGCGTGATGATCGACCGGCACGACCTCGTGGGCGCATGAGCGAGCCGCTGCTCGATCGCGACCTGCTCAGGCACGCGTTCACGCCGCTCGCCGAGCGGCTTGCCCGTCGTCACGTCGTCGGCGAGATCCACGTGTTCGGCGGTGCCGCGATAGTCCTCGCCGTCAATTCGACGGCGGCAATCCGCGACGTCGACGCGCTGTTCGAACCCGTCGGGCACGTACCCGACGCCGGACGTGAGGTCGCCGACCACCTCGGACTCCCGCGCTCACGGCTTGGCAGCCAGTCCTCGGCCTACGTCTCGGCCGTGCAGGTCGGGGTACCCGGTGTTCGACCACGCGAACCTTCGAGTCGTGACCACCCGGCCCGAGCGCCTGCTTTCGATGGCGGTCCGCGTTGCCCGGGCGACCCGCGACACCGTCGATCTGCGGCTGCTGCTTGGCCACCTCTCACTGCGCACGGTGACGGATGTCGAGGCCGTCGTAGCCCGCTTCTTCCTCGACGATCCACTGAGCGAAAGATCCCGGATGCTGCTCGAGGGCCGGCCGGGAGTGCAGCCACGAACACGGCCGTCAACTGACCGCCCACCGGGAGATCCCACGGTCTCGTGACTGAAACTGGTCCCCAGGCGGGCCGCGTGGGCGGGGAATCCTTGCTGCAGTTGGCCAGGAGTTCGGTTGACAGGGAACGTGCTGTCCTCGGTTGCCAGGCCGCCATCCGACCCTCCCGCCCCCTGCGAGAAGCTGAGCAGCGCTGCTACCCGCACCCGCAGGGACGCATACTCGCGTGGACGAGAGTTTCGTGCTGTTGCGGGACCGTCGGGCGGTCCCGAACACGTGTGGACGGAAGTTCGTGCTGTTGCGGGACCTTCGGGCGGCCCCCAACACGCGTGGACGGAAGTTTCGTGCCGTTGCGCGACCGTCGGGCGGCCCCGAACACGCGTGGACGGAATCTTCGTGCACCCGCTCGGCACACCGGCTGCACCGGCCACACCGGCCGCAGCCACCACCCCACCCCGACCGTGCGGCCCATGCACAACCCGCCGGTCAGGACTTGCACCAACCGCTAGTCGAATGTATGTTCGTGTCATGCGCAGCTTCCGTACCACCCCACCCCACCGGAGCACCCCACCCCCGGCGTGCACCCCACAGCGCACCACGCTCGAATCCGACCTGGCCCGGATCCTGGGACTCCCCCCAACCGGCGGCGGCAGCCACGACCACACCGGCCAGATGCCGCACCCGGCTACCCGCATGGCCGCCGAACAGCACGGCGCCTACAACCTCGACCGCGACGACGACCACTGCGACCGTTGCGACACCGGCCCGGACGTGGCCGGGTCAGACGCTGCCGGCCCGGATGCCGGTCCGGATGCCGGCCGGGAGGTGGCCGGGATGCCGGGGTGGCCTGAGTCGTTGCCGTGGCCGCCGCCGCTTACCGACGCGGACGTGCCCGTGGAGCCGCTGTTCGACCCGCAGGGGGTGCAGGCCGCCCCGCATCTGACCGGGGTCGCACCCGCCCGGGTACCGCTGCCCGACCCGCCGGCCAGGGGGGTGGCCTGCCCGATGCTTACCGCCTGGCAGGATCCCGATCAGCCGCCGGTGGACCTCACCGTCATCAACGAACATCCCGCCCTGGCCGAGCTGATCCTGTGGCTACGCCAGATCGATGTGCTCACCGCCCAGTGTGTCCAGCGGCTCGGCGATCTCGACCAGAACGATCAGGTCACCGCCGCCACCGGGGTGAGCCTGACCGCATGGCTCTCAGGCTACGGACGACGTACCAGCGGCGACATCCGCATGCTGCGTGCCGCCGTGCGCCACCTCGCCCGCGTCCCCTCCCTCAGCGCCGCGTTCGACGCCGGACAGGTGTCCTGGGCGCAGGTGCGTGCCGTGGTCCTCCAGATCCAGCGGCTGCCCGCCCGGTTCGATGACGTCATCGACCAGGCCGTGGGCCAGGCCATCCAGGGTGCGGCCGGCGCCCAACCCAACGCGATCGTTCACACCATCAGCCGACATGTTGACGCGTTACGTGCCCAGCACGACACCGGCCGGCCCCAACCCCAGACCTCCCGCAACTTCATGGGCATGCAGCCCTTCGCGGACGCCACCGGCGGACGGTTCTTCGGCGAGGTCGACGCCGAAGGCTGGGCCCTGCTCGACGCCGCCCTCAACCGGCACCTGCCCCCACCAGCCGCCTCCCGCCAAGGCTTCGCCGGCGACCCCACCCGCGACCAGCATCCCCACGACCCCCATCGTGCCGCCCACGACACCGGCCGCCACCGCCTGCAGCGCCTGCTGACCATCCTCGACCACACCCTCACCGGCCCCGACACCGACACCCACACCGACACCCACGCCGGCCACCACGACCACGACCACGACCAGTACCACGACCACGGCGACGACGGCCACGACGACAGCGACAACGGCGGCCACCGTGGTGAGGATGACAGCCGACCCGACGGCAGCGGTCACCACGACCACGGCGACGGTGGTGGTGGTGGTGGTGGTGGTGTGGGTCGGTCGGGGCGGGTGGGTGACCATCCGGATCTGGCCGGCTGGTGGGCGGCTCAGCGCAGGTCACGTCCGCAGCTGATCGTCCGTGCCGAGCTGGACACGCTGCTGGACCGCAGCCAGACCCCCGCGGCCCTGCTCACCACCCTGCTGGGCGGGCAGGTCACCCTCACCGCCCACGCCGCCCGCACCCTGATCGATACCCGCGGCGCGGACCTGCGCACCATCATCCTGGACGACACCGGAGCCGTGGTCGGTATCGCACGACGAAACCGCATCCCGCCCGGCTGGCTGCGTGACGCCACCCTCGCGCTGCACGACACCTGCAGCGCACCCACCTGCACCACCCCCGCGCTGGTGTGCGACACCGACCATGCCACCCCCTGGCATCCCGCCCGGCCCGACGACCCGAAGGGCCGTACCGACATCGACCAGCTCGCCCCGTTGTGCCGACGCGACAACGCCGCCAAGGAACGCGACGGCTGGAGGGCCACCCAGCAGGCCAACGGCGTGCGACGCTGGCAGCATCAGGCCTCCGGCTACGCCATGCGCACCCTGCCCGCCACCTGGCAGCCCCCCACCCCCAGCAGCAGCCCACCACCCGACGCCACCGACCCACCCTGACGAGCCCCACCCGACCATCTTCACAGCCAGCCCCGGCACCGGCGGCCGATCACCCGATCAGCCCACCGGCGCCGACCCCTGCGTCCCAACCCCACGACCCGAGCCGGACCCGACCCAAGACCCGGCCTCGACCCCGACCCGGATCTCGGCCCCGACGCGCATCCGGTCCTGCATATCCCGGCCGTCACCACCACCCGGGCCGCGATGTATCACCCCTGCGTCAGCCCACCCGGGCACACAGCCACCACCAGCCACCCCGTCCGCGAAGCCGGCCGCGAGGAGGCAGGTGATCGACGAGTTCCCGACGAGGTGTTCAGACGGCTGCCCGTCATCACCGAAGCCCCGGTGATCGCACCCCGCATCCGAGAGCTTGGCAACCCCTCTCAGCCGCTGCACGACGTCAGTCGAGACCCGGGACCGCTGCGGCGGCGATGACGTCACCGATGCTGATGTCCAACCGTCGCACAGCCCTGCCGGCACACCTCGCCTCGGTCCGCGCACGACGTAGGAGCGTCCCGAAGCTCCGGAGCCGGGGCTCTTCGCCCGCCCGTCACTCCCGGGCTCTCGCCCGGCCGGCGAAGGGTCCTACAGATCCGGGTCGAGTTGCACGGCCACCAGCATCCGACCTGGTTCTTGTCAGAACCGGCCACCACCATCTGCGTGGTGCCGTGCCCATACTGCAGGTGAAGCACGCCGTCGATGTCGCGGGCATCATTCTCGCGCATGACCGTCGACCGGCCGGCCCCCCGCCCTCGTCGCGGTCCTCGGGCAGCTGCGGGACAAGGTCGACGTGCAGTTCGAGCGCGGCCTGTTCCACGACCGGCACCCCGCAGTGAGCATCGGATCCCGCGAACCGGGCAGTGCTCGTCTTGATGGTCGAGGGGAAGCGACCCGGGGTGTCGCACTGCCGGCGTGGACGGTGTCGCGAGTACGTCGGTTGGGCTCGGTGCGCTGCCGGATGGGAGCGATCGCAAGCTGCGGAACGCAGTTGGGCTGTTCGAGCACGAGCACCAGGCAACGGCGCTGACGATAGCTGGTCCCGCTCCGTAGTTGCTAGACAGCTTCATCCATCTTGGCGATGTAGCGACACACCTGGCCTGCCATCAGCAGCAACCCGGAAGCGACGGCGGGCCCGGTCCTGGTCAGCCGGACGCCGAGGTTCCCGAGGTCCTCGATGAGATCATCGAAGACACTGAGAGTGACGTGGGCACCGA
>SLLJ01000394.1 GCA_007134165.1 Nitriliruptoraceae bacterium
CCCCGACGACGTCGCGCTGCTCGCCCGGCACCACGGCTACTTGCCCCACGGGCTGCTCGGCCTGCGCCAGCAGGTCGCGGCCCGGTTCGCCGCCCAGGGCCTGCCGACCTCCGAGGATCAGCTGGTGATCACCACCGGCGCCCATCAGGCGATCTCGCTGGTCGCGCGCCAACTGCTCCAGCCCGGCGACACGGTGCTGGTCGAGAGCCCGACCTTCCCCGGTGCGCTCGACGTGTTCCGCCGCTTCGCGGCCCGTGCCCTGCCGCTGCCGGTCGATGCCCAGGGAGTCCGCCCCGAAGTGCTCGCGGACCTGCTGGGCCGCACCGAGCCCCGCCTGGTCTACCTCACCCCGCACTTCCACAACCCCACCGGGGCGGTGCTCCCCCTCGAGCGACGGGTCACGATCGCCGAGCTCATCGCCGCGCACGACACGGTCCTGCTCGAGGACCTCGCGATGGGCGACGTCGCGCTCGATGACCTCGAGCTGCCCCCGCCCATCGCCGCACTCGCACCCCAGGCCACGATCCACACCGTGGGCTCCACCGCCAAACTGTTCTGGGCCGGCCTGCGGATCGGTTGGCTGCGTGCCCCGGAGAGCTGGTCGGTGCGGATGCTGGCGACCAAGACGGTCGCCGACCTCGGCTCACCGCTGATCAGCCAACTGCTCGCCAGGCGCATGCTCGAGCACACCGAGGAGGTCCTCGTCGAGCGCCGTGCCGAGCTGCTCCCCCGCCGCGACCTGCTCGCCGGCCTGCTCGAGGAGCACCTGCCCGACTGGGAGTGGTCCCTACCGCCCGGCGGCCTGTCGATCTGGGCCCAGCTCCCCCACGGCAACGCCGAGGAGCTCGCCGAGGTCGCCCTGCGCAATGGCGTCGCCATCGTCCCGGGTCCGGCACTCTCGGTGGACGAAGGCAACCGCCGGGCCCTGCGCCTGGTATTCAGCCCGCCGGAGGACCAGCTCGTCCGCGGTATCCACCGGCTCACCGAGGCCTGGGGGGCGTACGCCCGGACCTCGGTCCGCTCCTCGTCCCGACTGCTCGTGTAGCGCAAACCGCCGGGAATCACCCGCTCCCCCACGACCAATTCGACCCGAAAAAAACCCGGGAGACGTGCTCACCGAAGGTCTAAGTTCACAAGCGCGGGCGAACTCACGCCCGTCACGTGGCCGCCGACCGGTCCGTAGGCACCCCACTCGGAGCACATCGTGGGAGCACATCGAAGCGGTGACCTCACCCCGCGTCCGTCCGCCCCGACCCGGAGACCCGACGCACCCCTCGCAACCCGGAGCCTGGCGCGCCTGCGCCGGCGGCCGGCGGTGATCGCCTCGGCCATGGTCGTGGCCGGCGCCGTGCTCGCCGGTCCGGTGCTGGCCGCCGGCCAACCGACGCTGTCCACCGCAGATGCCGACCGCGCGGCCGCCGACCGCACGGCGATCCCCGCGGTGGAGGTGGACCTGCTCGACGGCCTCGCCGAAGCCCGGGATGCAGCCGGCGCCGGGGCGCTCGAGGAACACCCTGAAGCCGCGCGGCTGGCCCGCGACTGGTCACAGGTCATGGCCTCGGTCGAGGACGACGAGGCTCTGGCGTCCTGTGCGGATCTCTACGCCGAACTGCCGGGACCGGTGTGGCACCCCGAGCAGCCACACGCAGACCTCGCCCACGTCTACAGCGGCGACATCGGGGAGGTGGTGGGCTGCTTCGCCAACGAGGTCGACGCTGCGGCGTTCCTCGCCAACCGCCTGGCCGACGAGGCGGAAGCCGGTCTCCTGCTCGACGACGACTTCGCCTACGTGGGCATCGGTGCCGTCGCCGCCGACTCGGAGGCGACGTTCACGGCGATCGTGCTGCTCGAGCCGAGCGCACGGCAGCCGGATCGACGCGGGATCGACGCGCTGCTGGAGCGTGCCGTCGAAGCGGCGCCCGACGCCCGGGCCGGCGTGCTGGTCGGTGCTGGACCCGCCGCGGAGCTGATGGCCGGCGGACCGCTGGCGCGTGGCGAGGCCCTCGGCCTGGCGACCGACCGACCGACGAACGAGGAGGTGGATCCGGTGCTGGCCAGCCGGGTCCGCCACCAGGTGGACCAGCTCGACCCCGATCGACTGCTGCTGATGGGCGGCGAGCGATCGGTCTCCGCACGTACCGAAGCCGAGCTGCGGGCGGCCGGACTGGCGGTGGAGCGCATCGTGGCCAGCGGGTTCGGTGCTGATCCCGACCGACCGGTGGTGGTGCACGACGATGCCGACGCCGGCGTGCACGCACCGGCCATCGCCGCACTGCTCGAGGCACGCATCATGACCGGCCGGGAGGACGGCTTCGCCCCGTCGCTCGAGGTACGGCGCGACCAGGTCGCCACCGTGCTCGCGCGCACGCTGGGCCTACCTGCTGCCGCTGAGCAGCCGTTCGACGATCTTGCGGGCAACGTCCATGCCGAGGCGATCGCGGCTGCGGCCGCGGCCGGGCTGGTCCAGGGCTTCGGTGACGGCCGCTTCGGACCCGCACAGCCCGTGACCCGCGGACAGCTCGCCGCCATGCTCGACCGGACCTTCGAGCTGCCGCCCGCGGATGGGGACGCCCCGTTCAGCGACGTCGCCGGGACCACCCACGCCACGTCGATCGCCAACGTCGCCGAAGCTGGCATCATCGCCGGCTTCAACGACGGGACCTTCCGTCCGTCCGCCCCCAGCACCCGTGCGCAGACGGCCTCCATGGTCCTCTACGCCCTGCTGCTGAACTGAGGAGGCTGCTCGATGTCCTCGATGAGCCGACGTCGCTTCCTGGCCCTGGTAGGGGCCGTAGCCGCTGCCACGGGGCTACCGCCTGCGCACGTCGCCGCCGCATTGCAGTCCGCACCGCGCAGCGGTGGCAACGGACTGACGACCCTGGACCGCACCCTGCGGCCCGGAACGGTGGTACGCCAGGGCACCCTGACCGCCTACCGGGCGATCACCGAGCAGGACGGTGAGCCGCATCTCGTGCGTGGGGAGCTGGCCGAACCCCAACCGGACCGCGAACAGCGGAGGCGCTCCCTGGTGCACCTGCTGCACCTGACCGATCAGCACATCACCGACGCCCAGGCGCCGACCCGGCTCGAGTCGGTTCGCGAGCTCGTCCGCGACTGCGAGGAGAGCGACCTGCCGTCGGTGTCGGCCCACCGCCACCAGGAGGTCGCAAGCGCGCGCATCGTCGACGCGATGAACGCCCGCGCGCGGGCGATCGGCTTCTCCCCGGTGACCGGCGCGCCGATCCAGGCCGCGATCACCACCGGGGACAACATCGACAACGCCCAAGGCAACGAACTCGACCTGATCATTCAGCTGATGAACGGCGGGCGCGTCGCCCCCAACTCAGGGGCGATGACGACCTACGAGGGCGTGCAGAACAGCCGCAACCCGGTGTTCTGGCACCCGAACGGGGAGATCGAGGACCTCGTGCGGTCCGAGCACGGGTTCCCACGGGTCCCGGGGTTCCTCGACGACTGCCTCGACGAGTTCGACGCCGTCGGCGTCGGGGTGCCCTGGTACACCTGCTATGGCAACCACGACGCACTGATCCAGGGAAACTTCCCGCTCGACGACAACGCGCGGCTCAACGAGCACCTGGTCGGCGATCAGAAGCTCACCGGCTTCCCGGAGGTCGCCGAGGGCACCGACACCTGCTCGCTGCTGCCCCTGATGCTCGGCGTCGCCGCGGTCGGCGGCGTCCGAGCCCTGGTCGAGGACGCACCGACCACGACGGTCGCCCCAGATCCGGCCAGGGCATTCGCCGATCGCCGCCGCTACGTGCAGGCCCACCTGGACTCGCCAGGACTGCCCACCGGCCACGGCTTCACCGCAGCCAACCTCGGGCAGACCGAGGCCGACAGCCGGCTGTACTACACCGCGGACGTGGGCGCGACCCGCTGGATCGTGCTCGACACGACCAACCCGGGCGGGCTGCCCAACGGCTCGATCGGCAGCATGCAGTTGGCCTGGCTGGAGGAGGAGTTGACCCGCGCGGACCGGGAACGCAAGTTGGTCCTGCTGTTCAGCCACCATGGGCTGCGCTCGCTGGACAACAACATCGACGTCAGCCTGCTGTTCGGCGCCGACTACTCCCCGAGCACCGTGGATCCGGTGCGCCAGACCGCCGGACCGGTGGAACGGCTGGTCGAACGCCACCCCAGCGTCGTGGCCTGGATCAACGGCCACAGCCACGTCAACACCGTCACTGCCCGCGACGGGTTCTGGGACATCGGCACGGCGGCCCACATCGACTGGCCGGGTCAGGCCCGACTCGTCGAGGTGGTCGACAACCTCGACGGCACGCTGTCGATCCTGTGCACGATGATCGACCACGAGGGCGAGGGTGACCACGACCTGGCCGGCACGGCCCGGGAGCTCGGCATGAACGAGCCCCGGGTGGGGCTGGGCACACTCACCGCGAACGTCGCCCCACGGGGCGCCGGCTCCCTGCGTGACCTTTCGGCAACCACCGCCGCACAGACCCGCGGTGGCAGCTTCGGCCGTGGCACCGGAGAGCCGGAGGACCGCAACGTGGAACTGCTGCTGCCCAACCCGTTCCCCACGGAACGGTCGTCGAGCCGGCGGGTCGCCGCGCCCCTGGCCACCGCAGGCCTGGGGACCAGTTCGCTGTCGATCGCCGGTGCGCTGGCGGTCGGAGCAGGCGTCGGGCTCAAGCGGCTACGCGAGCGCGGCACCGGCCCCCGCCGGCAGGTCCCGATCGAACGGTGAGTCCTGCAGGAGTCGGGGAGTCGCGATCTGTCGGAGCTCCCCGGCTCAGGGGTCTGGGGCTCAGGGGTCTGGGGCTCA
>SLLJ01000325.1 GCA_007134165.1 Nitriliruptoraceae bacterium
ACCGCTGGAGTCCGCCCATGACCACCGTGCCACCACCCGCCGGTCCCGGCCGGTCCTTCGAGGTGTTCGTCGACCCGCCCGCCGCCCCGGCAGGATCTTCCGATGGGCTGCCCGCGGCGGTCCGCGCGGTGTACGGCGGCGACTGGGTCCTGCCCGACACCTCGCATGGTCCCTACCGGTACGCCAACTTCGTCATGTCCCACGACGGCCGGGTGTCGTTCAACGTCCCGGGCCACGAGGGCGGCGGTGACGTCAGCGGCTTCGATCCGCACGACCAGTGGCTGATGGGGCTGCTGCGCGCACGCGCCGACGCGGTCACGGTGGGCGCCAACACGCTGCGCACGGAGTCCGAACACCGCTGGACCGCCGGGTTCATCTTCCCGGACGACGACCCGACCTTCGCCGCGATGCGGGTCGCCGAGGGCCGCCGGCGCTTCCCGCTGCAGGTGTTCCTGACCCGCAGCGGCGAACTGCCCCGTGACGCCGCCGTGTTCGACGACCCCGACCTCGAGGTGGTGGTGGCGACCACCCGGCGTGGCGCTGACCGGCTCGCCGCCACGCTCGGTGGCGACGTCGAGGTGACCGTGCTCGTCGCCGGCGACGACGACCTCGACCTGGCCGACGTGCATCGGCAGCTGCACCGTGACCACGGGGTGCGCACGATCCTGTGCGAGGGCGGACCCCGGATCTACGGCGCGCTGCTCGCCGCAGGGGAGCTCGATGAGGAGTTCCTGACCCTCAGCCCGGTGATCGTGGGCGGCGGCGGGGACCCCGAGCGGCCGGGGCTGCTCGAGGGCGTGCCGCTGGCGCCGGGAGACCCGACGCGGGCCCGGCTGCTCAGCCTGCGCCGCGCCGGCGACCACCTGTTCCTGCGCACCGCCTACCGGCGCGACGGCTGACCACGGCCGCGCGGTGCGCTCACCGGCGCCCGGTCAGCCCGACAACGCCGCCATGGCTTGCTGGTGGGTCCCGGTGTTCTTCCCCGCGTACCAGCTGATCCACCGCGCAGCCGCGATCAGGAAGTGCCACCGGTCGGGGTCCGTGCAGGCGTGGAACTCCTCGACCATCGCATGCAGGTGCTTGACGTTGTGCATCAGCGTGCCGTCGTCGGTGCAGGCGATGCGGGTGAGCGCGGCGATCATCTCCCGGGCATCGCCGCCGGCCAGCTCGAACGCCCGGACCGCCGCGGTGCTGCGGCGCGGGTCGTGGTCCTCGAGCGCCACCTCGAGGGTCTTGAGCAGCTGCTCGGGAGCGACGCCGCGGAGCACCTCGACGTCCTCGGCGTAGGGGTAGCTGCGCGACGGCGCGAACGGCACGAACGCGAACTCGTCGTTGAGCACGCTGGGACCGCGCTCGAGCAGGCAGCCGCCCATCACCACGGCCTGCACGGCCGTGCGCGGCGACATCCGTGCCAGCGACGCGCGGATGATGTTCATCGAGGTGCCGATGTGGATCGGGGCGACCTCTCGGCTGACCGCATCGAAGGCATCGTGGTCGACGGGGTCGACCTGCAGGTAGAGGTCACACGCCGAGAGCGAGATGGCCGCCGTGGCGGTGTCCGCGGAGGCCCCTTCGTCGGCGAGCGCCCGCGCGACCCGCTCGGGGCGGTCCGCCGGGTCCAGCGCCAGCAGCTCGTGACGGAGCCGGGCTGCCAACGCGGCATCGAACCCGGTCGCGATGATGCCACCGGTCAGCCCGTGGGCTTCGATCAGGGCGGTTGCCTTGGCGTAGGGAGCGAGGTCCCGGGGGAACGTGCACGAGTAGCGCAGCGTGCCGCGCAGCATCGCGAAGCCTTCGTCCCAGCCGGTGAGCTCCATCATGTCCAGCGCGAGCGCCGGAGTGATCAGGGTGTGGTCGTCGGTGACCATGCCCTCGAGGCCGATGTCGAGCAGCAGATCGACCAGCCGGTCGCGGTCGAGCTGGCGTTCGAGCCCGACCACGCGGTGGTCAGCGCGCAGCCACTCACCGAAGCGCACGTCGGTGCGCAGCTGCTCGATCCCCTCCTCGGGCGTCGGTTCCTCGAGCCCCCAGGCGTCGAGCAGCTCGTAGGGGGCGAAGCACGGGTCGTGCAGGTCGACGACGACCTGGGCCAGCGCCTGGATCAGCAGCAGCTGCTGGACCTCGACGGGCTGCCCCATCGCGGACTGGCGTGCGTCCTCGCACCCGATCATCGCGTGGGACACGAACCCGAGCAGGTTGCGTGCCTGGTTCGACACGTAGCGGGCGGCGGTCAGCGCGCCGGCCGCCCACAGCTCGTCGATCGGGACCCCGGCACGCAGCCGGGCAACGGTGGCGCCGACGACCGTGTCGGGATGCTCGTGGCGCAGCCACTGGATCAGGTCCTCCCGGGTCTCGGCCACCGCACACGCCTCCTTGTTTATATCTGATATCGCAGATCGGCGTGGAAGCACTGTACGTGCTCGGCGGCCCGCCGTCACCTGGTCACGACACCGCGGTTCACCGTGCCCCGGCGTAGGCCGAGCGGCGCGGGTCCGCGGCAGCAGCCAGCACCCGGCCTTCGGGGCCGGGGTCGACCACGTCCAGCGCGAGCTGCACCGAACCGGCATCGAACTCGTACGCCGGCCAGACCCGCACGTCGTGGCCGCGGGCCGCGAGCTCGTCGCGGACCGCCGCGGGGATGCGATCCTCGGCGAACACCACCCCGTCGGCGACGGGATGTGGGTGGAACCCTCCGGGGTAGCTGAACCCGGCCACGCGGGGTGCCTCGACCGCTTCCTGTGGCGAGCGCTGCGTGCGGGTCATGAGCAGGAAGGTCTGCACCATGGCCTGGACGATGACATCGCCACCCGGACACCCGAACGCCCACACCCGGCGGTCGAACGTGGCGTCACCGGTCACGTCCGCAGCGGCCGGGCCCAGCGCCAGCGCCGGCGCCGGGGTGATGCACGGCCGCTTGCCCGGCGCCAGCGCGTTGGGGTGGCCGGGCACGAGCCGGCTCTGCACCCCGCGCGGCGAGCAGAAGATCCCCAGTCCGTCGATCAGCGGCGCACCGTCGATGGTGTCGCTCGGCGCGCAGCTGAACGCGTTGCCGTCGCCGTCGACCACGCACAGGTAGGTGGTCGACCGCGGCGAGGGCATCGTCGGCAGGTTCGGCAGCGCCCGGTCGCCGATGCGGCCACGCAACCCGGCGAGGTGCTCGTCGGCGAGCAGCGCGGCGACGTCGACGAGCCGGCCGTCGGGCCCGGGGACCGCCGGGTCACCGTAGGCCCGCTCACGCTCGGAGAAGGCGAGCTTGAGCGCCTCGACCACCGCGTGCAGCCACCGGGCCGAGCCCGGCGCCCCGAGATCGAGTCCCTCGAGGATGCCGAGCGCCTGCAGCACGATCGGCCCCTGCGTCCACGTCGAGGTGGTGGCCAGCTGCCAGCCGGCGACCGTGCGGGTCGGCGCGACGGCGACCTCGGTGACGTCGGCGGCGAGGTCCTCGGTGGTCATCCATCCACCGCCGGCGGTGACCTCGGCGGCGAGCCGCTCGGCGATGTCGCCGGTGGAGAAGCAGCGTCGCACCTGTGCGATGCCCGCGACACGGTCGGCGTGGCCGCGCTCCGCGTCGGCCAGCGTCGCGAGCAGCCGGCCGAGGTCGGCCTGCACCAGCCGGTCGCCGACGGTCAACGCCCGACCGTGCGGCTGGTAGACGCGCTTGGTCGTCTCCCACGGCGCCCCCCCGACCATGAGGTTGAGCGTGTGCGCCAACCGCTGGTCGACCGGGAACCCGTCGGTGGCCAGCGCGATCGCCGGCGCGGCGACGTCGCGGAAGGTCCAGGTGCCGAACCGCGCGAGGGTCTCGAGGTAGGCGCCGGGCGCCCCGGGGGTGATCGCCACCGGCGGCCCCAGGGGCATCCGCGCCCCGTGCCGGGCCAGGAAGCCGTCGATCGACGCCTCCCGACCCCAGACCCCGACCCCACCGACGCTCATCACCTCGTCGCAGCCAGCGGTGCGCACCAGGATCGGGGCGATGCCGCCGAAGTTGGCCATGTCCGGCTGCACGACGTTGGAGGCGATCGCGGCGGCCACCCCGGCATCGATGGCGGTGCCCCCGGCGGCCAGCACGTCGAGTGCGACCTGCGTCGTGATCGGGTGGCCCCCCACGACCGCACCGCGGCTGCCGAGCAGGGTCGGGCGCATCGCCTCTGGCGGGTCGAACAGGCCCGGCACGACCCCACCGCCCATGCCGCTGCCGCGCACCGATGCCGGGTCGGGCGCGGCCTGGTGGTCCGTGGCGCCGCTCGTCCCGCCAGCCGTCACCACCTGGCCACCATCCGGTCGAGCACCTGCGCACCGAGCTCGAGGTCGGCGATCGGCACGTACTCGTCGGGGCTGTGGGCGAGGTCGGAGCTGCCCGGGCCGAACACGGTCGCCGAGGTGCTCCCGGTCAGGGCCGCGACCATGGAGGCGTCGGTGTAGGCCTCGTGGCCGTCGCCGTCGCCGCGCTCGACCTGCGTACCGGTGACGTCGGCGTAGGCCGCCTCGAGCGTGCGCACCACGTGGGCGTCGTCAGCGGCCCGGACCGGTGGCCGGGGTGCGCCGAGCCCTTCGAGCTCGTAGCGGGCACCGGGGAACTGCGCCACGACCTCGCGGGCGACCTCGTGGACCAGCTCGACGGTCGACGCGATCGTCATCGGCGGGACCAGGCGCACGTCGAACATGGCGCGGGTGCGTGACGGTACGACGTTGGTCGCGACCCCGCCCTCGAGCACCCCACAGGTGAACCGCGCCCGGCCGAGCAGCGGGTCCTCGTGGGGGAGGTCGGCGACGACCTGCTTGAGCCGGTCGATGATCCG
>SLLJ01000205.1 GCA_007134165.1 Nitriliruptoraceae bacterium
ACCGCTGGTGCTCACCTCGCAGCACGCCGATCCCGAGGCGCTGCGCGCGATCGAGAACCTCGCCGAGATCCACCGGCTGCCCGGTGGGCAGCTCACCGTCGCCGCGATCACCTCGACGCTGGCCGGCCTCGGCCTGCGCCGCGTGCTGCTCGAAGGCGGCCCCCGGCTCAACCAGCAGGTCCTGGCCGCGGGCGCGCTCGACGAGGTGTTCGTGACCATCGCCCCGACGCTGGTCGGCGGCGACGTACGCCGCATCATCGCCGGCGATGACGAAGCAGCCACCCCGCTCGAGCTGATCAGCGCCTTCGAGCACGGCGGCGACCTGCTGCTGCGCTACCGCATCCGCCGCTGAGCCGGCGCTCAGCTCGTGGGCGTGACCCACTTGAGTCCGGCGACGGAGGTGTCGACCTCGGGCAGTTCGCGCAGCCCCTCGAGGGTCTCCATCACCGCGAGGTAGCGGCTGACCTCGTCCACGTCGTGGACGCGCACGAAGCCGGGGAACGGGCGCACCGCCTCGACGGTGGCCAGCGTCTCGGGGAGGCGTTCGGGGGGTGCGGCGCCGGTGATCGCCCCGGCGTAGTACTTGCGCGACGCGCCGGTGAGGATGGCAAGGCCGTGCGCGGCGAAGGTCGGGTAGGCCCGCAGCACCTCGACGTCGTCATGGGGGTGCTTGGAGTAGCCAAGGCCCGGGTCGAGCACGATGGCGGCGCGCTCGAGCCCGAAGGACTCGGCCAGCGCGATCCGCTCGGCGAACAGCTGCTCGACGTCGGCGACCACGTCGTCGAACTCGAGGAACGCCTCCACCTTGTGCGCCACCCGGGTGTGCAGGATGACCAGCGACGCCCCATGCGCGGCACAGGCCTCGGCGATGCGGGTGTCGGCCAGCCCCGACACGTCGTTGATCATCGCCGCACCGACCTCGAGCATGGCCTCGGTGACCGCGATCTGGGGAGTGTCGATCGAAACCGGGATCCCGCGGTCGACCAGCTCGCGGACCAGCGGCAACGCGGAGGCGATCTGCACCTCGAGGTCGATGGGCTCGCCGTGGGCGACGCCCGAGTCGGGTCCGACGTCGATGATGTCGGCCCCGGCCTCGACCAGCGCCAGCGCCCGCGACAGCTGCGCCTCGGTGGAGGCCAGATGTTCGGTGTCGGAGAACGAGCCCGGGTTGGTGTTGACGATGCCCATCACCGCCGGTGCGCCGGGGCGCAGCTCGAAGGTGTGGGCCCCGGCGGGCAGTACGACCGGGTCGGCGAGGGCAGCGGCGGCCGCCGCGGTCGTCAGCAGGCTCATGGGGTCCTCGTGATGATCGGGGAGCGGGCAGGGCGCGCCAGCGGCGCTCGCAGCGCCTGGAGTTCGTCCACGGTCGGCGTGCCGGACCGCCCGGGCTCCTATCCGACCTCGATCTCCCCGCGCATCTGCGGGTGCAGCGAGCACGCATAGGGGTAGGTTCCCCGTTCGGGAGGCGCGCGCAGCACCACCTGCTCGCCGGGCTCGACGCGCAGATCGAAACTGCCGTCCCAGGCCGTGAGCGTGTGGGCGACGCCGTCGTCATTACGGACCCGTTGCTCGCGGTCGGCGCCGACCAGCAGATCCTCGGGATCGAAGGCGAACTCGGCGATGACGAGCACCTCGGCGGCGCGCGGACGGTCTGGCGCGGTAGCCGCCGGTGGTGGCGGGTCCTCGCGGTCGTCAGGCGCTGTCGGGGCGTCGGCAGATGCGCAGCCGGCCGCGAGCACACCGATCATCAGCCAACACAGCGCACGGAGGTGCCTCACCCGTGCCGGCATCCGCGCTGCCATCGGCTGGCCGTCCTGTCGCCGCTCGGAGGCACGCTACCCGAGCTCTCCAGCGACGGCCGCCACGGTTGCGCGGGGCTTGTCTCCGTCCGGTGGGTGTGCTGAAGACGATCGGATCCTGCCCCGAGACTGCGGAGGCTCATCTAGCGATCCCAACCACCCGACGCCGTTACCACGGCCCAACGCAGCCCGCGCCTGGTAGCCGCTGCCGGCCTGCTGGTCATCGGACGGCTGCTGGCGCTGCTGCCCCCGACCCTGGCCGACGCATCCGACGACACCGTCGAGATCAAGCTTCTGGCCACCAACGACTTCCACGGTCGGCTGGTCCCGCCCTCCGGTGACGACGGCGGCGCGGCATACCTCGCCACCCACCTCGCAACGATCCGGGACGCCAACCCCAACACCCTGCACGTCGACGCCGGCGACCTCACCGGCGCCACCCCGGTGCTCTCCAACCTGTTCAACGACGAACCGGCCATCGAGGCGATGAACCTGATCGGCCTGGACGTGCAGACCGTCGGCAACCACGAGTTCGACGCCGGACAGGACGAGTTGCTGCGCCGGCTCGAGGGCGGCTGCCTCGACGACGACTGCGCCTACCGCGGCGGTGAGCCCTTCGAGGGCGCCGAATTCGTCAAGCTGGCGACCAACGTCATCGTGACGGAGACCGGCGAGTCCATCACCACGCCCTACACCATCATCGAGGTCGACGGCATCAACCTCGGGTTCGTGGGCGTGACCACGATCAACACGCCCAACGTGGTCAGTCCGGCCGGCATCGTGGGCCTGGAGTTCCTCGGCGAGGCCGAGGCGATCAACGCCACCGTTCCCGACGTGCTCGACGCCGGCGCCGACGTCGTCGTCGTGCTGATGCACGAGGGCGGACGCCAGGCCGGCGACGACATCAGCGGCTGCGAGGACTTCGAGGGAGCCGCCGCCGAGATCCTTCCGCTCATCGACGACGCCGTCGAGGTGCTGGTCACCGGCCACACCCACGAGTCCTACGTCTGCGACCTCGAGGACGGCCCGCTGGTCACCCAGGCCTGGGAGTACGGCAAGATGTTCACCGAGATCGACCTCACCGTCGATCGCGCCTCCGGCGAGGTGATCGCCCGCTCCGCCGTCAACCGCGAGGTGACCCGCGACGTCGAGCCCGACGCCCAGCTGACCGCCCTGATCGATCGCTACGAGGAACTGGCGGGTGACGCGCTCCAGGAGGCCGTAGGGAGCTCGGAGGTGTTCATACCACGTACCGGACGCGCTGCGGAGTCTGCCCAGGGCAACGTCGCGACCGACGCCCTGCTCGACCAGTACGACGTCGACTTTGCCTTCCAGAACTCCGGCGGACTGCGCGCCGACCTCACCGTCGAGGGCGACCTCGATGACGAGGGCAACTACGTGATCCGCCGTGAGAACGTGCTCGACGTGTGGCCGTTCGGCAACATCGTGGCGCTGGCCGAGGTGGACGGCGAACTGCTCGCCGAGTTCCTCGAGCACGGCGTGAGTGCGGTCGGCGGCGGGGGCTTCGTGCAGGTCGGCGGTCTGCGCATCGAGTACGGCATCGTCGACGCCCAGGAGGACGACACCTTCCCGCGCGGCTCGGTCACCGCCGTCGAGTACTGGGGCCACGCCACCGAGGAGGACGGTACGCCCGTCGACCTCGGAGCCGATGCCTCCTACCGCATCGCGCTCAACGACTTCATGGCGGTCGGTGGCGACCGCTACCCGGATCTGGACGGAGCGGGGCTGGTCTACTCGCTGCAGGATCCCCTGGAGATCGCCGTGGAGCGCTACCTCGGGGGCAACTCGCCCATCAGTCCTGCCGTCGAGGGCCGCATCGTCGGCTTCTCGGACGTCCGGCTCGACAACGTGCACTTCGACAACGTCATCAGCCTGGCGAGCGCCGGGGTGCTCGGTGGCTTCGGGGACGGCAGCTTCGGCCCCATGCGCACCATCACCCGTGGACAGGTCGCCTCGGTGCTGGCCCGCACGGCCGGCCTTGAGCCCGTCGACGGCGATCCCTCGTTCTCCGACATCGAAGGCAACGTGCACGCCGGTGCGATCGAAGCGCTGGCCGCCCTCGGGGTGATCAGCGGCTTCGAGGACGGCACCTTCGGCCCCAGCATGCCGGTCCGCCGCGACCAGATGGCCTCGTTCCTGGGCCGTTGGCTCAAGGTCGAGCCCGTCGAAGCGGGTGACTTCACCGACATCGCGGGCAACGTCCACGCGGGCATGATCAACGCGCTCGCCGAGATCGACGTCATCCGCGGCACCAGTGAGACCACCTACGGTCCGGCGCTGCCCCTGCGCCGCGACCAGGCCGCCTCGCTGGTCGCCCGGGCCGACGCCACCCTCGACGGCTGAGCCGTCCGGGTCGCCGATCCCCGGCACCCGGAGCGCGGATCGGGGGGTGGACCAGATGGTCCACCCCCCGGCCGTGCGGGACCCGGTTCACCGTCGGGATCAGGCAACCTGGCGGCGCAGTTCGCTGGGGAGCGCAAGCTCAGGATCGACCGGCCGGGTGTCGGCGAGTGCTACCGCGACGTCGAGGTACTGCCGGGCCGCCCGCACGTCATGCACACGCGCGATGGTGCGTGGCAGGCCGATCAGGTGACCGAGCGCCGCGAGCGTTCCCGCATCGCGCTCCCGGGGCCGTGCCGGCGACAGCGCCCCCAAGAAGTCCTTGCGGGAGATCGCCAGCAGCAGCGGACGACCGAGCCAGGCGACGCGGTCAAGACCCCGCAGCAGCTCGATCGACTGTGAGGGCGTCTTGGCCAGGTCGATGCCCGGGTCGAGGATGACTCGCTCGGCCGGCAGTCCGGCCGCCTCGAGGACCTTCAGCCGATCCGCGAACCAGCGGGTGACGTCGTCGGCCACCTCGGCGTAGGCAGCCGGGTCGAGCACCTTGGCCTTGACCCCCGGCGGGTTGTGGGTCAGCACCAGATCGACCCCGCCATCAGCGCACAGCCCGGCGAGC
>SLLJ01000456.1 GCA_007134165.1 Nitriliruptoraceae bacterium
GCAGCACTGCTCGTCGGTCACAACCCGGGCCTCGAGGGGCTGGTCCATGAGCTCGCGCCCCCGGCGGATCCGCAGGCACCCGCCCCGCTGCCCCGTGGCTTCCCGCCCGGCGCTGTTGCGCAGCTGCGGGTCGAGGTGACCTGGCAGGAGCTCGGGTACGCGACCTGCGTGGTCGAGGAGGTGCGCCTCCCGACCACGCGGCCGTGACCGCGTCGGGCGCCCGACCGCACGGGTCAGACCATCGGGTGCGCGCCGTCCCGCCACCAACCAACGTGCCGTGGACTGCGGATCTGCTCAGGTGACCCGCCGCTTCGTGCGGCTCGACGGCGAGGAGCTGGCGGTATGCGCCGTGCTCGCGACGGAGTGCGGTGTCATGGGACGACCCAGCCGGCTGGTCGGGACCAACGACGGCTGGTGGGAGATCAAGCCGAGCGCCGGAAGGGCCACCGGGTGGCGATCGTGGTCAGCGGTGTGGTCGACGACGACGCCCAGGGTCGCCCGGTGCGCTTCAGCGGGGTCAACAGCGACGTCGTCGACGCCCGGCGGGTGCCGCTGATCACCCACCGCTACGCCCGCAGGCGCTGGTGCTCGCGGACACGGGACGCATCGAACAGGTCGCCTTGCGGATCAGCGCCGACCTCCTGCGAGTCGAGTTCATCGACCGCGGGCCGAGGTACCGGCCGCGATCGCCGAGCGCGTCCTCGACCGGTTTGTGCAGGACGACCCTGCTGCTCGCTGACCGACAAGGCCGGCAGGGAAGATGGGACGTCCGACTCGACGGTGGGCCCGAGATGGCTCTGAGTCGCGTCTGTCGTTGCCGCAACGGGCGCTGGGAGATCGGCTGTCGCGGTTGTCGGATTACCCGGTGGTGCAGCGTTGCCCGATGTCAGCGCGACCGGATCCTGCGCGCACCGTGCAACTGCGTGAAGGCTCCGATCGACGCGGGAGGCCTCCGCCACGTCTCCGTGCCTGGACGGACATCGCTGGCGGGCAAGCCGGGACGCACACAACCTCGATGACACCGAGGTCCGAGCCGAGGTCGGCTGCCTCGTGCCAGGCGAACCGTGCGACCCTTTGGTGTGTGTGGCCGGACAGCCGCTTGAAAGGTGCGCTGTGCCGCCGATGGAAGCTCTACCTGCTGACGGGATTCCTCTCGGGAGTCCCGAGCGGCACGGTCGCCAGCTCTCCACGAATGCCCTGATGATCGGGAGTAGCGCCATGCGGTTCACGGCGGCGTTGGCTCAACCGGGGCAGCGTGGCCGAGCGGTGCGACTGGCCGCGGTGCTGTTCCCGCTGATGCTGATCAGTCTGCTCGTCGTGACCACCTCCCGAGCGGCCTTCACTGCAGCCACCCAGGCGCAGGGTTCGTTCTCCGCCGCTACCGTCGAGATCTCGCAGAACCGCGGGGCAACGCTCTTCGCTGTCGACGACATGCTGCGTGGTGACGTCGTCCAGGAAACTGTCGAAGTCACCTATCACGGGAGTGCCGAATCCGTCGACGTCAAACTGTACGGCGAGGGCCACGCTGATCAGAACAGCCTTGCGCAGTACCTCAACCTGAGGATCGGAGCGACCCCCGGAGGCGGTGAGTTCTACGCCGGAACGCTTGCCCATTTCGCTTCGACCCACACCGACGTCGACAGCGCACTCGGCGGCTGGGACGACGTCGCACCGGACACGACCCGTGACTATCACTTCGAGGTCGGACTCGACGCGTCG
This sequence comes from Nitriliruptoraceae bacterium, assembly GCA_007134165.1. Lineage (GTDB taxonomy): Bacteria > Actinomycetota > Nitriliruptoria > Nitriliruptorales > Nitriliruptoraceae > SKJO01. The sequence goes on from SLLJ01000456.1 coordinate 1,720, forward strand.
GTGACCGTCGACCAGCAGGAATCGGCCGCGTCGATCAGCTTCGTCTGGGAGGCCCAGTCGAATCCGACGACGGGACAGGGTTGATCCAGGGTGCCGCTTCCTCCCGTTGCCATGCTGCCGCCCCCAGGTGAGACGGCCGGGTCGGCCGCGGGCGCCGCCCCGGCGCCGTTGGGACCGGGCATTCGCGACGTGTTCGGCATCGTGTGTCTGGTCCTCGGGTCGGCGTTGCTCTGCCTGACGCTGTGGGCCCTGATCCCCGCGCTCATCCTGGGTTGGACGCCGCATGCGATCACCTCGGACACCATGGCTCCCCTGATCCAGCGGGGTGATGTCGTCCTCACCTCGCCGCCCGAAGCGGCCGACGCTCTTGAGCCGCCGACGGTTGTCGTCCTTTCCCCTGACGGTCACCGCGACCACGTCGTGCATCGCATTGTCGGGGTGAACGGCGACGGGACCTACGTTACCCGTGGCGACGCCAGGAGCGTTCGTGACGCCACTCGGGTCGATCCCGCACGGGTCAGCGGTGTCGGGCGTCTGGTCGTACCGCTCGCCGGGCTGCCCTCCGTCTGGGTCTCCGAGGGTCGGATCCACCGCGTCGTCACACTGCTCGGACTCGCGCTGCTCTGCCTCTGGGGGGTGCGCTTCAGCCTTTTTGGTCGCAACGATCCGGGGCAGTCCGCGTCGGTCATCAATCGCCGTGCTCACGTCCGAGGACGGGTCCTGACGGTCGGCGCGGCTGCGTTCGCCGCGCTGCTGATCACCGGCCCTGCCTACAGCGCCTTCGTCGCGACGACGGCCACCGGGGGCTCGTGGACGACGGGGCGGTGGTCGGGGTACGTCTACAGCGGCTCCGGCGACGGCACGCTGCGCCAGCACGATGCCGATGGCACTGAGGTGTGGTCGGTGACCGGCCATGTCGGCAGTCTTCGAGCGGTTGCGGTGGACGCGGACGGCCTCGTGTACAGCGGCTCCGATGGCGGCACGGTGCGCAAGATCGATGCCGATGGCAACCAGCTGTGGTCGTTCACCGGCCACACCGACGCAATCCGTGCGGTCGCCGTCGACAGCTCGGGGCAGGTGTACAGCGCCGCAAAGGACGACACGCTGCGCAAGTTGGATTCTGATGGCAACCAGGTGTGGTCGTTCACCGGGCATGCGGGCGATGTCCGAGGCGTTGCGGTGGACGCGGATGGCTTCGTGTACAGCGGTTCCTCCGACAACACGGTCCGCAAGTTGGATCCTGATGGCAACCAGGTGTGGTCGTTCACCGGCCACACCGACGAGTTGCGTGCGGTTGCGGTCGACCTCGACGGCTATGTCTACAGCGCGGCGCTCGACGGCACCGTGCGAAAGATTGGTGAGGACGGTGCCGGCGACCCCTTCGAGGTGTGGTCGTTCACGCACGACAGCGACACCTTCCGTTCGGTCGCGGTCGATCCGGGTGCGTTCTCGACCGTCGGCCACGTGGCCCCACCCGTACCGTCGACCCCGGAGAACCTGACGGTCACCGACACCTCCGCTTGGTCGGTGGATCTGGCCTGGGATCCGGCGGACGACGCCGTCGCTTACCGGGTTCGCTGGCGTGAGCAGGGCGCCAGTACGTGGACGCAGACGACCCTGATCTTCGACACGTCCACGACCATCGACGGACTTGGCCCCGACGCCACGTATGAGTTCGAGGTCCGTGCGGAGAACCTCAGCGGGACCAGCAACTGGTCGGCCACGGTGACCGCGACGACGCTTGAAACCCTCGTGTACACCGGCGGAGCGGACTCGACGTCCCGATCGCTCGCGAGCTCCGACGGTCAGCAGGCGGCGTCCTTCACGGCGCACACCGGAACCGTCCGTGCAGTTGCCGTCGACGCTGACGGGTACGTGTACACGGGGGCCGACGACACCACGGTCCGTAAGCGTGACCGCAACGGGACCCAGATCTGGTCCTTCTCGGGGCACACCGGCATGATCCAGGACATCGCGGTCGATGCCGACGGCTACGTCTACACGGCATCGAATGATCGTTCGGTGCGCAAGCTCGATTCCGACGGAACCGAGGTCTGGTCGTTTCCCGGTCACACCAGCACCGTCTGGGCGGTCACAGTGGACGCCGACGGCTACGTGTACAGCGGCGCAGGCGACCGGACGGTGCGCAAGCTCGATCCCGACGGCAACCAGGTCTGGTCGTACAACGGCAACAGCCAGGACGTTCGTGGCCTGGCCGTCGACGACTCGGGCCACGTCTTCGTCGCCTACACCCAGAGCAGGGTGCGCAAGCTCGATCCTGACGGCAGCCTTCTCTGGTCCTTCGACGCCCACACCCAACGCGTCAATGCGGTCGCGGTCGACGCGGACGGCTTCGTGTACACCGCATCGGACGACACCACGGTGCGCAAGCTCGGTCCCAACGGCAACCAGCTCTGGTCCTTCAACGGCCACAGTCAGGACGTGGTGGCCGTCGCCGTTGATGCCGATGGCTTCGTCTACACCGCCTCTCGGGACGCAACGGTGCGCAAGCTCGATCCCGACGGCAACCAGCTCTGGTCCTTCAACGGCCACCCCAGCTGGGTCGAGGCGGTCGCGGTCGATCCGGGTGCGTTCACGATCGCTGGTCACTAGCCACCAGGGGCCGTCGAGGTGGCCGGGCCGCGGCATCGTCGGGAACGTGACGGGCGCGACCGGAGGGCCAGGCTGCCTCCTCGGTCCGCACCGTGTGCGTCCCGTGCTTCAGCGATTCCGCGCGCGACGGTCGCGGGGACGAAGGTTCGGCGTCGTCTATCTTGGTCTTGCACCGGCGGCCAGTCACCGGGATCTTGTGCCCCCGGAAAGGTCGACAGAGCGTTGGAAGAGCGCCAGAAGACCGGCAGAAGGCCGCCAAAGTCGGTGCATCGTCCATTGGGCCCGTGCCCCGACCTTCGAGAGCCGCATGTGTCCTCCTCGCCGTGACCAACTCCCCGTGACTCTGGGGCCGGAGGTCGCCGATGCTCTCAGCGACGGCCGTCCGGTCGTCGCCCTGGAGTCCACGATCATCGCCCACGGCCTGCCGCGGCCGC
>SLLJ01000174.1 GCA_007134165.1 Nitriliruptoraceae bacterium
CTCCCGGCTCGGACCGCCGGCCGCCGCCGGCCGCTGGTCCTCGACCCGGGAGCTCAGCGCGGCGGCCGCCGGGCTCGACCCCACCGCACGCACCCACGCGCTGGCCGAGCAACTGCTCGAGCGCCACGGCGTGCTGACCCGTGAGTCGCTGCGCATCGAGGCCGTCAGGGGCGGGTTCGGTGCGGTCTACCCGGTATTGCGGGCGATGGAGGAGGCGGGACGCATCCGGCGCGGCCACCTGGTCGCCGGGGCCGGGGCGACCCAGTTCGCGGTCCCGGGAGCGCTCGACCGGCTGCGCGACGCCCGACGCCCCGACGCCCGAAGCGGCGAGGCCGGAGCTGCACTGCTGCTGGCCGCCACCGACCCGGCCCAGCCCTACGGAGCGGCGCTGGCCTGGCCGGCCACGCGCGGACCCGCCGGCCGGCCCGCCCGGGCGGCAGGTGCGATGGTCGTGCTGGTGGCCGGCCTGCCCGCCGCCTACCTCGAGCGCAGCGGACGCAGCCTGTTGACCTTCGAGCATGCGGCGTCCGCCGAGACCTGGCTGGCCCCGCTGGTCGCGCTGGTCAACTCCGGGCGACGGCGCAGACTGGAGATCGCGCGGATCGACGGCCGGGAGGTCCACGACAGCCCGCTGGCCGGCCCGCTCGAAGCGGCCGGTTTCCAGCCCGGGTACCGGGGGCTGATCCTGCGCTCGTGAGCCCTCGATGCCGTCCGTTTGGCCCCGTCCGAAGCCGTTCGACGGCGCTTCTGCGCCATCGACGGACTCCGGATGCTCGCATCCGGGCCGCGGATGGCTCTACAGTGCCGCGCGACCGGGACCTCCCGCGTCCCCCGACCCGACCACTGAAGGAGCAACCCATGGCAGACTCACTCCTCGTCCAGAGCAAGGTCCGCGAAGCCGTCAAGGGCTTCGAGTTGCGGATGGACTCCGAACTGCCCGACGCGATCAACGACAAGGTCGTCGCGATGCTCGAGGCTGCCGCCGAGCGCGCCAAGGCCAACAAGCGCGGCACGCTCAAGCCGATCGACCTGTAGTCCCCACGTTCCACGCAGTCACCGCCCGAGGGGCCGGCAGCCGCTGGCCCCTCGCCGCGTGTCGGCGCCGACGCCAGGTCGCGTCATGCCCGAGGGCGACACCATCCACCGCACGGCGGCGGCGCTGCGCCATGCGCTGGTCGGTGGCCGGCTGACCCGGGTCTCGCTGCCGCGAGTGGCGCCCCCGCTGCCGGAGGTGGGTGCCGAGGTGGTCGCCGTCGAGGCCCGCGGCAAACACCTGCTGGTACACAGCGACGACGGCCTGGTCGTGCACACCCATCAGCGGATGACCGGCGCGTGGCACCTGTACGGCCCGGGGCAGGCCTGGCGCAAGCCGAAGGGTGCGGCCCGGGTGGTGCTCGCGGTGCCCGGGCGGGTCGCGGTGTGCTTCAGCGCCCCGGTCGTCGAGGTGCTGCGCTCCCGGGAGCTCTCCCGTCACCCGACCCTGCGGCGGCTCGGCCCCGACCTGTGCGACCCGGCGGCCGACCTCGACGAGGCACTGGCCCGGCTCGACCGGATGCGCGTCCCCGACCGCGACCGGCCGCTGACGATCGGTGAAGCACTGCTCGACCAGCGGGTGGCTTGCGGAGTCGGCAACGTCTACCGCAGCGAGGTGTTGTTCCTCCACGGCGTCCACCCATCGACGCCACTGCAGGCCGTCAGCGCCGACCTGCGCCGGGACCTGCTGGCCACCAGCGGCCGGCTGCTGCGCACCAACCTCGACACGACCGCACGCACGACCGTGCCGGGTGCGGCACCCGGCAGCCTGTGGGTCTACGGACGCCAGGGCCAGCCCTGTCGCCGCTGTGGGTCAACCATCGTCCAAAGGGAACTGGGGGACCCGCCCCGCGTGGCCAACAGCTGCCCGACCTGTCAGCCCCCCAGACCGTTGCCGACGCAACCGGTCGGATAGACTCGGGTCATGGACGACGCCGTGCTCACCAGCCCGCAGTACCTCGCGTGGCGTGCTTTTCTCGAGGCACACGCCCGGGTCACCGAGGTCCTCGCTCGGGAGCTGCGCGAGGAGGAGGACCTCCCGCTCACGTGGTACGACGTGATGGTGCACCTGTCGGAGGCACCCGAGCACCGGTTGCGCATGCAGGACCTGGCGGAGGCGGTGCTGCTGTCCAAGAGCGGGCTGACCCGGTTGGTGGACCGCATGCAGAAGGCGGGACTGCTGTCGCGGGAAGCTTGCCCGTCGGATCGGCGTGGCACCTTCGCGCTGCTGACCGATCGGGGACTTGCCACGCTCCGCGCGGCCGCGCCCACGCACGTGCGCGGCGTGCAGGAGCACTTCGCCGCGCATCTGACCGACGAGGAGGCGGCCACCCTGACCGCGGTGCTGCGCAGGGTGGCCGGCTGACACCGCGGCAGGGCGTCGGGATCAGGCCTTGGGCGCGAGCTGTACGTCGATCTCGATGCGGACGGTCTTGCCCACGAGCACCCCACCGGCCTCCAGCGCCTGGTTCCAGGTGATGCCGAACTCCTCGCGGTCGATCTCGGTGGTGGCCGAGAACCCGGCCTTGGTGTTGCCCCACGGGTCGGTGACCGAACCCAGCACCTCGACCTCGAGGTCGACCGGCTTGGTGACGTCACGGATGGTCAGCTCGCCGGGCACCGTCCAGCGCTTGCCGTCGCGTCGAGCCCCACCGCGACTGCGGAAGGTGAGCGCAGGGAAGGTCCCGGTGTCGAGGAAGTCGGCGCTGACGAGGTGGGCGTCGCGCTGCTCGTCGTTGGTCGAGATCGAGCCGGCCTCGATGGTGACCTCGACGCTGGAGGACTCGATCGGGTCGGCGACCTCGACGGTCCCCGAGAAGGAGGCGAAACGGCCGCGGACCTTGGCGACCACCAGGTGCTTGGCGACGAACTCGACGCTGGAGTGCGAGGCTTCGATGACCCACGTGCCGGTGGTGGGCAGGGTGAGCGTGGACATGGACATCCTTCCGGGTCGTTGGTGCGTGGGCAGCGATTTCGTTTGCGCTCGCAACCATACCGTGGTGTTGTTGCTTATGCAACTTATTTCAGTCGGCGCAGCCACCTCGTCCGGCTCTTCCCTTCGGGGAATTGGCGACTACGGTGTGCCAACGCGCAGGTTCGCGCGTTGCACGTGTTCCCCGCGATCAGGAGTCCCTGCCCGATGAGCGAAACCCGTGACACGCTCACGATCACCGACAACCGGACGGGGCGGACCTACGAGCTGCCCGTCGAGGACGGCTCGATCCGCGCGATGGACCTCCGGCAGATCAAGGTCGCCGACGACGACTTCGGCCTGCTGACCTACGACCCGGGCTTCAAGAACACGGCCAGCTGTCGCAGCTCCATCTGCTTCATCGACGGGGACGTCGGCATCCTGCGCTACCGGGGGTACCCGATCGAGCAACTGGCCGAGTCCTCGAGCTTCCTCGAGGTCGCCTACCTGATCATCCATGGTGAGCTGCCCACCCCCGAGCAGCACGAGCAGTGGGTCTACGAAATCACCCACCACACCTTCATCCACGAGAACATCAAGCAGTTCATGGACGGCTTCCACCACGACGCCCACCCCATGGGCATGCTGGTGTCGACCGTCGGGGCGCTGTCGACCTTCTACCCGGAGGCAAAGGGCACGGGAGCCGAAACCCGGCACATGCAGATCGTGCGGTTGATCGCCAAGTTCCCGACGCTGGCCGCCTTCGCCTACCGACACTCGATCGGGATGCGCTACGCCTACCCCGACAACGACCTGTCCTTCGCCGGCAACTTCCTCAACATGATGTGGAAGACCACCGAGCTGAAGTACGAGCCCGACCCGGTGCTCGAGCGGGCCATGGACGTGCTGCTCATCCTGCACGCCGACCATGAGCAGAACTGCTCCACCACCACCATGCGGGTGATCGGCTCCTCGGACGCCGACCCCTACTCGGCCAGCGCGGGCGCCTGCGCCGCGCTGTACGGCCGCAAGCACGGTGGAGCCAACGAGGCCGTGCTCAACATGCTGCAGGACATCGGCTCGGTCGACAAGGTCGCCGAAGCGGTCGCGGCGGCCAAGGCCGGCGAGTACCGGCTGATGGGCTTCGGGCACCGCGTCTACAAGAACTACGACCCGCGGGCCAAGATCGTGCGTGAACTCGCCCACGAGGTCTTCGACATCACCGGCAAGAACCCGTTGATCGACATCGCCGTCGAACTCGAGCGGATCGCGCTCGAGGACGAGTACTTCGTGTCGCGCAAGCTGTACCCGAACGTGGACTTCTACTCGGGCATCATCTACCAGGCGATGGGCTTCCCGGTGTCGATGTTCCCGGTGCTGTTCGCGATGGGACGCATCCCCGGCTGGTTGGCCCACTGGCAGGAGCACGTACTGGACGAGGAGCAGGCCATCTCCCGTCCGCGCCAGTTGTACACCGGCGCCGACGAGCGCGACTACGTCCCGCTCTCCTTGCGGTAGGCACGGCCCCGCGGCCCCCGCGCTCCCGTTGTGTTCTGCAGTTCGAGGCCCCCAAGCCTCGAACTGCAGGACACAACCCGTTCGGGCCCGTACCAGTCGCCGCCACCGGGCCACTCCGGCCCATACCACGCCGTCGACGCGCGATTTCAGCGCATCCCACGCCGCCACCGCGCGTCTCCCACGCATCTCAGCCCGCTACCGAGCGACCTGCGCGCAGCAGGCACGGCAAACGCGCGCTTCCCGCTCATCTCGACACTCCTGCCCCGTTGTGTCCTGCAGTTTGAGGCTTGGGGGCCTCAAAC
>SLLJ01000190.1 GCA_007134165.1 Nitriliruptoraceae bacterium
GGCTCGATGCGATGTCGCAGGTCGCGGGACTGCCGGTCGCCGGCGTACGTGACCTGATGGCCGACAAGCTCAAGGTCGTCGGGGACCGAGGGGAGCTCCGTGACTACTTCGACCTCATGACCATCGAGCAGGCAGGTGTGCACCGCGTCGAGCAGGGACTCGCCTACTACCGCGAGCGCTACCACGTCGGCCCGGACCACGTGACCTTGAGCCACATCGTGCGCGGGCTCGGCTACCTCGATGACGTCGCTGACGACCCCGGGCTGCCGCTGAGCCGTGACGACATCGAGCGGTACTGGCGCACCCGCCAGCCGCAGATCGCGCGCAACCTCCGGGCGACGTTCCCAGCGACGCAAGCAACCGTCACGCCCCCCGGGCCCGCGGCCGGCGTCGGCATCGGTCCCTCCTGCCGGACGATGTGGCGCTCCAACGGCACATGGACGGCCGTGTCGAAACCCGGCGGGAACCTGCCCGCACCACGGCGGCGAACCTCGCCGTTCACGCGGCCGATGACGGATCGTCGCCCGACACCTCCGCCCGGCCGCTGCAGACGGAGTGCCCCTCGTTGCGGCCAGTCGGTCGGCTCTGTGATGCGATCCGATCGTCTGCCGGGTCTCACTCCAGGTGTCGCCCGCGAACCGCAGGGCGGCTCACCGCTGCCCCGAGATCCCTGCGACGACCACGTGCGCTCCGAGCAGTTCGTAGGTGCCACGAGCTCGCGCGTCCCGGGTCGCAAGGACCGCCTCGTGCTCGACCGCAGCGAGCGCAACCAGCGCGCCTTGGGACGCACCCCCCGCGATGCCATGCTCCGCGAGGAGTGCGGGGACACGCCCCGCAACGTCCGGCCCGAGCAGCAGTGGTGCGGTCAACGACGGACCGCGTCGATCAGTCCAAAGACGTCCGCGTCGTCGATCTCGGTGTCCCCGGTGGCGACCAGCAGCCCGTCCTCCTCGACCAGTCGGGCGGTCCGGCCGGCGGGTACGACCTGTAGGCCGGCGCCGTAGCGGGAGATGTCGACGGTGCTTCCGGGCGTGAGTCCCAGGGCGTCACGCAACGGCTTGGGCACGACGATGCGCCCGGTGGCGTCGATGGTGGCTCTCATGCGGCGAGACTACGTGAACGAACCGATCGGCACCGGGTGGGCGAGGTGGAGTCGACGGTCCTGTCTGCGCCGGCTCCGTGTCGTGCGGTCGCTTCGAAGGTGGCGCCTCGGGGCGTGGGGTTGTTGACGGCGCTTCCGGCCGGTTTCGTCCTGCAGTTCAAGGCTCCGGAGTCTCCAACTGCAGGACACAACCGGAGCGGCCTGGGGCTGTGCGCTGACTGCAGGCCGTCTCCCGACTGCGGGCCGCATCGGGCCCGGGCTGCTACTCCCGCCGAAGACGGCGCGTCATGCCGCCGCCGTAGTCCTCGTCTCCCGCGGCCGCCCCCTGGGACGAGTAGCCTCAGAGGTCCGTCCCCTCGCGCCCAAGGCGGTCCCGGTGGCACAGCATCCCCCCACCGACTCCTGCGACCTCGACGAGCTCGACGACCTCGACGAGCTCGACGGCCCGCACGAGGAGTGCGGGGTGTTCGGGATCTATGCGCCCGGGCAGGACGTCGCCACGCTGACCTACTTCGCGCTGTACGCGCTGCAGCACCGCGGCCAGGAGTCGGCGGGGATCGCCGTCTCCGACGGCCGGCGCATCGTGGTCCACAAGGACATGGGTCTGGTCAACCAGGTCTTCACCGAGACGTCGCTGGCTGCGTTGCAGGGGGACCTGGCGATCGGGCACTGCCGGTATTCCACGACCGGGTCGTCGTCGTGGGCCAACGCCCAGCCGCAGTACCGCGAGACCCCGACGGGCGGCGGGCTCGCGCTTGGCCACAACGGCAACCTGGTCAACACCGCCGAGCTCGCCCGCCGCCTCGAGGTGGCCGCCGGCAACGACTCGCTGCTGATGGCCTCGCTGCTCGCCTGGGACGTCGACCTCAGCCTCGAGGAGGCGATCGTTCGCACCGCACCCGACCTCATTGGGGCGTTCTCGGTGGTGGTGATGGACGAGCAGCGCCTGCACGCCTTCCGGGATCCCAACGGGGTGCGTCCGCTGCAGATCGGCCGGCTGCCCGCCGGCGGGTGGGTGGTGGCCTCCGAGACGGCGGCGCTGGACATCGTCGGGGCCGTGTATGTACGCGACGTGCTGCCCGGCGAGGTCGTCACCATCGACGGCAACGGCCTGCGCAGCCGCATCTTCGCGGCGCCGACTCCGACCTTCTGCCTGTTCGAGTGGGTCTACCTCGCCCGTCCCGACCACCGTCAGGACGGGCGCAGCGTGCTGTACGCCCGCCGGGAGATGGGCCGCCAGCTGGCCCGCGAGTCGCACGTGGAAGCCGACATCGTCCTGCCGGTGCCCGAAGCCGGCCGGGATGCCGCGGCCGGGTACGCCGCCGAGAGCGGTCTTCCGTTCGCCGACGGGCTGGTCAAGAACCGGTATGTGGGCCGCACCTTCATCCAGCCGACCCAGACGCTGCGGCAGCTCGGCATCAAGCTCAAGCTCTCGCCGGTGCGTGAGGTGGTGGAGGGCCGTCGGCTGGTGGTCGTCGACGATTCGATCGTGCGGGGCAACACCTCGCGCCAGCTGGTCGCGATGCTGCGCGAGGTGGGGGCGCGGGAGGTCCACCTACGCATCACCTCCCCGCCGATCACCGACCCGTGCTACTACGGCATCGACATGGCCACCCGGGCGGAGCTGATCGGCGCCGACCTCGACGTCGAGGCGATCCGCGACTTCATCGGCGCGGACTCGCTGCACTACCTCTCGCTCGACGGCCTGATCGCGGCGACGCCCAATGAGCGCGATGCGTTGTGCCGCGCCTGCTTCGACGGCCAGTACCCGATCCCGGTGCCGGGCGAGCACGAGAACCTCGCCCAGATCCGGTTCGACTTCTCCGAGTCGAGTTGACGCGCGGCGAGCCTTCGCCTCCGCCGGCGGCGATCAGGCCTGGCCTGTGCTGAGCACCAGCCAGACCGCGAAGGCGATCGGGGTGAGTACGACCGCGAGCATCGCGGGCACCGCCAGCCAGCGCAGTAGCGCCGCGAGCTCGTCCTGACCGTCGGTCGCGTCGGGAGTTGGCGGCCTCGGCCCGAACGGGCGGGTCGGCGCGTGACCATGCGGACCGGAGAGTGGCCCGTCGGTAGTTCGGGAGGCGGCTGCGTCACCGTCCGCGGGAGTGGTGACAGCGCACGACGTGCCGGGAGCCCCCGGACGGGCAGCCCCACCGGCGTCGGTGGTTCCGAGATCGGTGCGTTCGACCTCGAGGCAGCGCCGGGCGTCGTCGAGCAGGCCGGCGAAGTCGGCCGCGGTCCGCGGTCGGTGCGCCGGATCCGTGGCCAGCGCGGCACCGATCGCCGCGCGTAGTCGCTCCTGGCCGTCGTCGCGGGGCCACCTGGCAGCGTCGGGACCACGTCGGGCGGCGGTGAGCAGTGCCTCGAGGTCGGGGTCGTCGAGGGCGTCCTCGTCAGGGCGGTCGGGCGGGTCGTTGTCAGGGCGGTCGGGCGGGTCCTCGTCAGGGCGGTCGGGCGGGTCGTTGTCAGGGCGGTCGGGCGGGTCGTCGCGTGGGTTGTCGGGGAGGGCATCCTGGGCCGCGACTGACGCCAGTTGCTGCTGCTCGGCCGGGTCGAGTCCGAGCGCCAACCCGAGGGTGACCCCCAGCGCGTAGACATCGGCGGGCGCGTCGACGTCGCCGCCGTCGAGCACCTCGGGTGCCACGAACCCTTCGGTGGTCGCGTGCGGTGGACCGGCACCGCGCAAGCGGGAGGCTCCGAGGTCGGCGAGCAGTGGTTGGTCCTCGCGGTCGAACAGGACGTTGCCGGGCTTCACGTCGCCGTGGACGAGTCCAGCGGTGTGGACCGCGGCGAGCGCCGTGGCGAGCCTCGCGCCGAGGTCGGCCACCTCGACGGGGGCCAGCGGGCCGTACACCAGCCGCGCTGCCAGGCTGCCGCCAGGCGCGTAGGGCAGGATCAGCGCGACCCCGTCCGTATCGGGCACGACGTCGAGGAGGCGGACCACGCCGGGGTGGGCCAGCGTGCGCAGCGCCTCGGCCTCGCGGCGCAGGCTGGCGAGGTCCGCTGCGGCGACCGTCGAGGCGATGCGCTTGATCGCCAGGACCCGACCGGGTCGTCCCACCTGTTCGGCGCGGTACACCTCGGAGTCCGCACCCTGTCCGATGCGCTCGTGCAGCACGTACCCGGCGACCTGCTCGCGCGCCACCTCGCTGGTGACCCAGTCCCCACCCATGTCCACGGCTCCCCGTCACGTTTCAGTGCACGCTACCATGGGATGGTATGGTGTGCATTCAGAAGCACTGAAGTGTGGAACTCGAGGTAGCGGACACACGGCGGGGAGTGATCGGGATGCAGGGGATCAGACGGCTGCTACCGCTGCTGGCGTGGCTGACCGCACTTGGCGTGGGGATCGCGGCGTTCCACCACCTCGGAACTGGGGCGCTCGCGCCCCCACCGCTGCTCGAACCTTCGCAGTGGCCGGCCTGGGCCGACGAGCGGGAGCCGTTGCAGGTGGTCATCGCGCTGCTTCGGCTGGTCGTGCTGGCCGTGGCCTGGTACCTGGTCGGCGTGACGACCGTCGGGTTGGTGGCCCGACTGTCGCAGGTCGCGGGGCTGATCCGGCTGACGGATGCGCTCACGCTGCCAGTCGTACGCCGTGGTCTGCAGGCCGTGCTCGGGCTGAGCCTTGCGACCGCGGTGGTGGGGGCAGCGGTCACCGTGCCGGTCCAGCTGGGGCCGGGACCATCAGCGCCCGTCGCGGCCGGCCTCGGCGACGAGCGGGCGCTGGGCCCGGAGGTCCTGCACACGGGCGCTCCCAGCACTCCTGGCGCACCCGAAGCGGACCGAGGAGCCGTGGCGCAGACCGACGAAACGGGAAGCGGCGACCAGGCCGCGCATGGCCATGCGCCCCGCGTGGACCCGGACCCGGCGTCTTCGGGCGATGTGCTCGACCCGCTGCCGCTGGAGCTGCTGGTGCCGCCTGAGCCCGCCGAAACCTCTTCACTGCCCACCGAGCCAGCCGCCGACCCCGATGTCGTCGCCGCCCCCGATGTCGTCACGACTCCTGAGCTGACGCCCGAGCCCACGCCGATGGCGCAGACGGCGGGGGTGGCGGAGCAGCCCTACGTGGTGGTCGCGGGCGACTCGTTGTGGTTGATTGCTGCCCGCACCCTGGAGCAGCACTGGTCGCGTGCCCCCCTCGATGTCGAGGTGGCGTCCTACTGGCAGCAGGTCATCGACACCAACCGTTCCCGCCTCGCGGACCCGGAGGTTCCCGACTTGATCTTTCCGGACCAGGAGTTGATCCTGCCGGAGGTTCCCGCACCGCCGGCCGACGCCAGGCCCGACACCAGGGCCGACGTCACCTCCGACACCACCTCCGACACCACGGCTGACGCCGCGGCCGTCGACAACACGAGCGCCGTGCGATGATCGAGCGTCCACCGCCCCGCGACCCGTACGTCGAACTGGCCGACGACGCTGCCCACGAGGAGGCGCTGCGCAGCCGGGCGGAGTCCCGTGCCCGGCTCGAGCGGGCCGAGCGCACCGCGACCTGGCTGGGCGCCCTGCACGACCTGGCCGAGCGGGGGGTCGAGGTCGCTGTCACCGCAGCGTCGGGACGTCGGCACCGCGGAGCACTGATCGGAGTGGCCACCGACCACCTCGCGCTGAGCAGCGGGGAGGATCGGCTGGTGCTGGTCGCGCTCGACACCGTGCGCCTGGTACGGCCCGAGCCGCGGCAGCGCCTCGGATCGGCGACCGGCGACCGGCCCCCGCCTGGCGACCGTACGCTCGCTGATGCCCTCGATCGGCACGTCGAGCAGCGTCGCGCGCTCACCGTGGTGCTGCGTGACGTGCCCGAGCCGCTGCGCGGACAGCCGGTGGCCATCGGCGAGGACGTGCTCAGCCTGCGACTGACCCTCGGCGATCCGGCCACCGTACTCCTGCCGGTCTCCGCGGTCGTCGAGGTGATCGTGGACGCTCCATGGTGAGCGCGACGCCGGCGTCAGAGTTCGTCGATCGAGGTCTGGGACCGTTCCGGCTCGTCGGTGTCGGACCCACCGTCCGCGTAGAGGTGCTCGAGCGTCCCCGGTGCGATGCGGGCCTGCTCGATGAACGCGTCCACCTCGGTCGCCTGCAGCCGGATCACCCGACCGAAGCGGTACGCAGGCAGCTCACCGTTGTCGATGAGCCGGTACAGGGTCCGGGCCGTGAGGCCCAGCCGGCGGGCGGCCTCCCGCGTACTGAGCCAGGTGATGTCGTTTGCTTCCATGTCCGCGCCTCCAAGACGTTCACAGGTTACCTCGCTGTACTCCACACGACGGCTCCGTGCGGTCAGCCTGTGGATGAGCACCGGATCCGTTCCGTTCGGGCGGGCTAGCATCCACGACGTGGGCGCGCGGGCGTTCAGAAAGGGGGGCATGGTGCGGTCGTCATCGCAGTCGCTGACGGAACTCGGGGCCGACCCGGCACGTCCGGAGCGCGACCCGGCTGCGCCGTCGGACCCGCCGACGCGGTCCATCCGCCGGCTGCGTCGGCTCCCGGCCGGCCGGGCCGTGGTCGGCGCACTGCTGCTGACGGCCTCCATCGTCGGGGTCTACGGGGCCTACCTCGATGCCCGGTCCGACCCGGACACGCGCTACCTGGTCGCCAGCACCGAGGTGCTGCCGGGCACCCGGCTCTCGGATGCCGACGCGATCAGTGCCCGGTTCGAGGCGGTAGCCCTCGAGCTCGCGCCGGAGCTCGCGGAGCGCACCTTCCTGCTCGAAGACGCCTCGTCGCTGATCGGGCGGCAGGTGGTCGCGCCGCTGGCGCCGGGTGAGCTGCTGACCCGCAGCGTGGTGGTTGCCGACGGTGGCGTACCCGACGCGGAGACCGTGTCGTTCCCGATCGCGAGCTCCGCGGCCCTCGACGGGGCGGTCCGAGTGGGCGAGCGCATCGACGTGCTGGCCACCTACCGGCTCGGCGAGGGCTACACCGCGTACGTGCTGCGTGGCGTGCCGGTACTGGCGGTCGGCGGCGAGGTCGGAAGCGGGCTGGGTGGCTCGGGCCGCACGGAGCTGGTCCTGACCGTGGCCGTCTCCGACCCTCGTTCGGTGCAGGCGCTGGTTCATGCGGTACAGACCGCCGAGGTGGTCGTCGCCCGTTCGACCGGTGAGGCGGGTCGCATCGGTCCGGCGCCCGAGGCCTACCAGCCCTCGCCGATGGACCCGGGACCCGAGCCCGACCGCGCCGGGCTGCGCGGCGACGAGGTCCCGTGATGCGTGAGCGCTACGTCCTGCTCGGGCTCGCCCCGGCCCGAGCGGAGTGGTTCCGGATCGTGGGCCAGTGGGCGGCCGCAGCGGTGCTCCCGGCTGAGTTCATCCGTTGCGTGTCGGTGGAGGAGTTGCGTGCCCGGCTGCGCTCACAGCGGGCTTTTTCGGCCGTGCTGGTCGACGCCGGCCTGCCTGGGCTCGACCGCGATCTGATCGCTACGGCCACCGAGCTCGGCTGTGCGGTGCTCGTGGTCGAGGCGGCGAGTTCCGGTCGTGATTGGCTTGCGCTGGGTGCCGCCGGCATGCTGCACCCGCCGTTCGGCCGCGACGAGTTGCTTGAGGTTCTGGCTGCGACCTCGCGACCGATCCGCGATGCGAGCCTTCCGGTCTCCGATCCTGATCCGTCGGCCTCACCGCCGACGCGCGGTTCGTTGGTCACCGTGACGGGTCCGGGTGGGACCGGTGCGTCGATTGCTGCGATCGCATTGGCGCAGGGGCTGGCCGCCGGTGAGGGCCGGGTACCCCGATCCCGCCGTGAGCGTCGGGGGCGCGCGACCTCGACTGCCCAGCAGGGCTCCGGCGCTGGCCGTCCCTTGAGCGTCCTGCTCGCCGACCTGTGCCGTAACGCCGACCAGGCCATGCTGCACGACTCCCACGTGCTGGTCCCGGGACTGCAGGAGTTGGTCGAGGCCCACCGGGGTGGGAGCCCGACGCGGGCCACGGTGCTCGACCAGACCTTCGAGGTGGCCGACCGGGGCTACCGTCTGCTGCTGGGTCTGCGCCGTTCGCACCACTGGGTCGCGCTGCGTGCCCGTGCTCTGGGGGCGGCCCTGGACTCCCTGCAGTACTGCGTGGACGTGGTCGTTGCTGACGTCGAAGCCGATCTCGAGGGCGAGGCCGAGACCGGCTCGATCGACGTCGAGGAGCGTCATCTGCTGGCCCGGGCGGCGGTGGCCCGCTCCGCGGCGGTGGTGGTGGTCGGCGAAGGGTCGACCAAGGGGACCCACGCACTGGTGCGCACCATCTGCGACGTCGTGGGTGCCGGGGTGCCCGCCAGCCGGGTCCTGCCGGTGTTCACCCGTGCGTCGCGCCGCGCCCGGGTGCGCGCTGAGCAGACTGCGGCCCTCGCGGCACTCGCTGGCGGCGCGTCCCGGGTGTCGGTCAGCGCGCTGCCCTCGGCGATCCATCTGCCGTCCCGGCCGGTCGACGCGGCGCTGCGCGACGGGGTCGCGCTGCCCGCACCCCTGCCTGCGCGGTTGGCACGCGCCGTCACCGCGGTCATCGAGCGGGCCGGGCAGCCCGCCGCGGCGGCGCCTGCAGAGCCTGAACGGGTCGTGCCTGGCAGCCTCGGACGGCTGGTCGACCCGACCGACGTGGACGATCCCGACGACCCGACCGGTGAGGAGCAGGCCTCGTGAGTGCATCCGCCGCCTTCGAGTCTCCGCTGGCCGAGGTCGAGCGGGCGGTGCTCGCCCGCGCCAAGGACGAGACGCTCGACCTCGACGATGCGGCCTCCGCCGAGCGGTTGCAGGACATGCTCGAGGACGAGGTTGCACGGTGGTCCCTCGACCACAAGCACGGGCGCCGCGCCTACGACCTGCCGGACCCCGGCCTCGTGATCGAGCGGGCACGGCGCAACCTGCTCGGCTACGGGCCCCTGCAGCCGCTGCTCGATGACGAGGACGTCTGGGAGATCATGATCAACGCTCCCGATCAGATCTTCGTCAAGCGCCACCGGGGGGTGTCCGGCTATCACGACGAGGCGTTCCACGACGATGCCCACGTCGTGCGGACCCTGACCAAGATCCTCGATGACGCGTCCACCTCCCACCGCAAGCTCGACCCGTCCGAGGGACTCCAGGACGCACAGCTCGACTCCGGTGCCCGGCTGCACATCGTGCACCGCGACATCGGGCGCGGCGGGCACCTGATCGTCAACATCCGTCGCTTCACGGGGGTTGCCTTCCACCAGCTCGACGAGCTCGTCGACCGTGGCATGATGACCGCACAGGTCGCGGCGTTCCTCCGCGCGGCGGTGCGCGCCCGGCTGTCCATCGTGTTCGCCGGACCCCCCGGGTCGGGCAAGACCACTCTGCTGTCGTGCTGCACCGCGGAGCTCGACCCGAGCCTGCGGGTGGTCACCGCCGAGGAGGTCTTCGAGGTCGATGTCCCGCTGCCCAACGTCGCCTCGATGCAGACCCGCTCGCCACGTCCCGACCGGCCCGAGATCGACCTGCGTCGGCTGGTCGCCGGGTTCCTGCGCATGGCGCCCGACGTGGCCATCGTCGGGGAGGTCAGAGATCGCGAAGCGCTGCCCTTGCTGCTCACCTTGTCGTCGGGGGTGAAGGGCTATACGACCATCCATGCCGGCTCGGCCCGTCAGGCGTTGTCGAGGTTGCGGTTCATCTGCCAGCTCGCTGACACCCGCTCCGAGCTGCCGATGGCGGCGCTCAACGCGCTGGTCAGCGAGGCCGTGGACGTGGTGGTCCATGCCCACCGGGTGGACGGCGTGCCGGTGGTCAACCAGGTCATCGCGATCGAGGACCAGCAGGCCGGTGAGGCGGGCACCGTGTTCACCGTCACCGAACTGTTCGACCGGGCCGGCCCCGATACGGCGCTGCGGTGGACCGGTGAGGTGCCGGTGCGGTGCGCGAAGGCGTTCGCTGCGGCCGGGGAGGACCTCGGGGCCCTGCTCGACCCCGGTGGTCGGGACCTCGAGGTGGTGCCGTGAGCCGGGGCCTGAGTGCGTTCCTGCTCGCGGTGATGGCCGGGTACGGGACCTACCTGCTCTACACCGCGCTGGTCCTGGGCTTCCACGGGTTGGGTCCGGGTTCAGGCCGGCTGGCCGGGTCCCGGTCGCGGCGGCCGCGCCTGGCTGACTTCCTCGTGCAGGCCGGCCTCGAGCGGGTCCGGGTCGGAGAGTTCCTGGCCGTCGAAGTGGTGCTGTTCACGGTTGCGTCGGCTGCCGGCTACGTCGTGTACGGCGGGATGTGGGCCTCGCTGGCCGTCGGTCTGGTGGCGGCCGGGATTCCGATCGCCTCGGCTCGTAGCCGGCGCCGGGCGCGGCGCGAACTCGCCCGTGAGACCTGGCCGCGGATGCTCGAGGAGATCCGCCTGCAGGTCGTGAGCCTCGGACGGTCGATCCCGCAGTCGCTGCTCACGGTCGGGCTGCGCGGGCCAGAGGAGATGCGTCCCGCCTTCGCGGCCGCACAGCGTGAGTGGCTGATCTCCACCGACCTCGACCGCACCCTCGACGTGCTCAAGAGCCAGCTGGCCGACCCCACCGCGGATGCGGTGTGCGAGACGCTGCTCATCGCCCATGAGGTCGGCGGGACCGACGTGGACCAGCGTCTGCGTGCCCTGATCGACGACCGCATCATGGACCTGCAGGGTCGTAAGGACGCCAAGGCCAAGCAGGCCGGGGTGCGTTTCGCGCGGCTGTTCGTGCTGGTGGTGCCGGTGGGCATGGCGGTCGTCGGTCTGGCGATCGGCGACGGTCGGGCCGCGTACGCCACCGGTCGCGGTCAGGCCCTGATCCTGGTGGCCTTCGCACTGATGGGGGTGTGCTGGCTGTGGGCCGGTCGGCTCATGCGCCTGCCGGAGGAGGAGCGGGTGTTCGTGGGTTCGAGCGAGCAGGTCCAGGATGCTCCGGGGCGGTCCCAGGCCGGGAGGCCGGCATGAGCTGGTGGTTGGGATTCGCGGCGATCACGATGTGGCTCGGGCTGACCCTGCTGCTCGCCGAGCTGCGGTGGTTCTCCCGCCGTCCGCTGGCCGAGCGGCTCGCGCCCTACGTTCCCGGCGGGACCGGCGTGCGCACCCGCTCCGGGCTGCTGTCCGTGGAGTCGTTCGCGGAGGCCGTCGGTCCGGTCGCACAGCTGCTCGGGGCCCGCTTCTCGCGGCTGTTCGGGGTCAGTGAGGATCTCGACCGCCGGCTGCGACGGGTGCATGCCGAGGTGGACGTCACCGGGTTCCGGGTGCGGCAGGTCGGCTGGTCGCTGGCAGGGCTCGGGATCGGGGGCCTGCTCACGCTTGCGGTCGGCCGGACGGTGGCGGTCGGGTTGCTGTTCACCCTCGGGGGCATGCTGCTGGCCTTCCTGGTGCTCGAACAGCAGGTCAGCACCGCCTCCGACCGGTGGAAGCGTTCGGTTCGTCTCGAGCTGCCGGTGGTGGCCGAGCAGGTCGCGATGCTGCTCGGTGCCGGGTTCTCGCTGGTCGGCGCCCTCGAGCGGGTCGCCAACCGTGGCCAGGGCGCGATCGCCGCGGACCTGCGCCGGGTGCTCAGCCGCATCCGGCAGGGGGTCGCCGAGGAGCAGGCACTCGAGGAGTGGGCGCAGTTGGCCGACGTCGTGGCCGTGGAGCGCTTCGTGGCGGTGCTCGGCCTCAACCGGCAGGCAAGCGACCTCGGGCGTCTGATCGCCGAGGAGGCACGCTCGATCCGCCGTGACGTGCAGCGCGACCTGATCGAGACCATGGAGCGGCGCGGTCAGCAGGTCTGGATCCCCGTCACGGTCGCCACGCTACTGCCTGGTGTGATCTTCATCGCGATCCCGTTCACCACGGCCCTCGAGGGCTTCCTGTGAATCCGCCCCCTCATTGTCCACAGATAGTGGGCGTGGGTGCGCTCCGGGTGAGCGCACTGCTACGATGACGTTCGTCGGTCCGACGGGGACCGCCTGACCCGGCGGTCGCCACCACGGTTTCGGAGCGCACCACCCGGGCTGCGCGGGGATCGATGTCCGCTGCCGTCATCAAGGGGTCAACAAGCCATGACCAATTCCTTCAATCCGTTCCGTTCCCTCGTCATGAGGCTCCGTACCGACCAGCGTGGCGAAGGGGTGATCTCGGCTGCCATCGCGGTACTGATCATGGCCTTCATCGGGGTGGCGATGTGGATCGCGTTCAGCAACACCTTCACGTCGGTCGCTGAAACCACCGATGACCTCGTCGGGCAGATCGGCAGCTAGGTGCTGTGCTCCGAGGAGGGATCGGGACCCATCTCCACGGTGTTCGGGGTCGCGATCTTCCTCGGGTTCCTCCTGCTCGCCAGCCAGACGCTGGTGCACCTGTATGCCACCTCGACGGTGACCACCGCCGCGTTCGAGGCAGCCCGCTGGGGTGCTGCCGAGGGTGGAGGCGGCTGCGCCGAGGTGGATGCGCGGGTCCGCGGGCTGCTCGGCACCTATGGCCAGCGTGTCGAGGTGGGCTGCGGCGAGCAGTCTGGCCAACTCCAGGTACGGGTCACCGCACCGAGCCCGGCCCGTCTGCTCGACGGGTTCGGACAGGGGCTCGGACGTCCGCCGATCGACCGCACCGTGGTGGTGGCCCGCGAGCCGCGACCGTGAACCGCCGGGCGGCTGCCGAGGACGGTTTCGTTGCCGGGGCGGAGTCGCTGGCTTTCGGCGTGCTGATCTTCGTGCTCGGAACCCTGCTGATCGTCAACCTGTGGGCGGTGGTCGACGCGCGTTTCGCAACCTCGGCGGCGGCGCGTGAGGCCGTGCGGGCCGCCACCGCCACCGACAGTGCTGACGGTACGGCCGCCGCGCTCGACGCAGCCCGGGAAGCGGCGGCCACCGCGCTCGCCGGGCACGGCATCGACCCGGCCCGCGCCGAGGTCGCTCCGGTCGGCGCCCTACGCCTCGAGCGTTGCGCGGAGGTGACCATGCGCGTGGCGTTGTCGGTGCCGGCGCTGGTACTGCCCGGCATCCAGCGGCGCCTGACGACGTTTGAAGTGGTCGGCGAGCACCGCGAAGTCATCGAGCCCTACCGCTCCGGACTGGCCGGTGAGGTCGACTGTGGCTTCTGACGCGCCCGGCGCCGCTACTGGAACCGCCGGGAGAGGTGAGGCCGGCAGCACGTTGGTGCTGATGCCCATCGCGGTGCTGATCCTGCTCGGCCTGGCAGCGGTGTCCGTCGACGCTGCGGTGGTCCACCTCGGTCAGTTGCGGCTGTCGGACCTGGCCGCCGGGCTCGCACGCGACGCGGTCGCGGCGATCGACGAGCGGGCCTTCTACGAGGAGGGACGCATCGAGGTGGTCGGCGAACGGGTCCTGCAGCGCCGTGACGCCCGACTGGCGACGCTGGCCCAGGACCCGGGCTTCACCGACGTGCGCTGCGACGAGATCGTGGTGATCGGTGATCAGGCCACGGTCGGCTGCACCGCCACGGTGCGTCCGATCTTCGGGGTGGTGCTGCCTGGCGGGCGGGCCCCGACTCAGGTCCGGGCGGTGGAGACCGCCCGCGCAACCCCGGGGTGAGGCCCCGGCCCTCGGGCCCCGACCCTCGAGCCCCGGCCCTCGAGCCCCGGCCCTCGGGCGTCGAGCGTCGGGCGTCGCCAGTTCGACCTGCTCGCCGTCCAACCGCAACTGGCATTGTTGGGACGGTTTTGACGTACGTCTTCGGTACGCCTCTGGCGTACCTGCACGGGGAGCAGTCGACCGACCTGCTCGCGGCACGGCGGGAGCCGGCAATCCGGTTGCTACGCCTCCGGACCTCGCTTCGAACGGGCCCGGCGCGTGCGACACGCACCGCTCGATGGCCCGTACTGCGATGGCCCTGCTCGGTCCGATCCGTTCCGGCAAGACCTCAGTGCCGGAACGGCTGGCGGAAGACCTGACCAAGACGTCGGCACCGGTCGCTTCGAGCATCGGCGTCGCACACTCCGAGCAACGGTCGGCAACGCAGCCGACCGCGTCGACCTCGACGAGCGCAAGGGGTGCACCCGGGTGGCGCCGTGCGCAGCGCTTGCGGATGGTGCGCTCATCGTCGAGGATGGCTGGGACCCTGCCAGCGATCCGATCCTTGCAGACAGGCTCCGAACCACCGACCCGCGGTCGTGGACCGTCGGTGGTGTGCCGGGCCGGTCACCTGCGACCCGACCCACACCCACGGAAGCCCGTATGACTGACGCATCCGATCCCGCGACGGTTCGCACGACCCGCGACGGACACACCGTGGTCATCGAGTTGCACCGACCTGATCGACGCAATGCGTTGAACGAGCGCCTGCTGACCGACCTCGAGCGGGTGCTCGAGGACCTGCGTGACGACGATGGACTGCGTGCGGTGGTGCTGTGCGGTGCCGGGCCGTCGTTCTGTGCCGGCCACGATCTCGAGCAGTCCGAACTGCCCGCCGGGGTCGCGGCCACGCGCCGCTACGTCGTACGACTCCAGCGCTGCTACGAGTTGCTGCGGGCGCTTCCGGCGGTGTCGATCGCCGCCGTGCACGGTCACGCGGTCGGAGCGGGGGCGGAGTTCGCGCTCGCCTGTGACCTGATCGTCGCCCGTGACGACGCGGTCCTGCGCTTCCCCGAGGTCGCGGTGGGGCTGGCCATCGGCGGCGGCAGCGCCTGGGCGCTGCCCCGGCTCGTCGGCCTCGCGGTGGCTCGCCAGCTGGTACTGCTCGGGCGACCGCTGGCGGCCGCGCGCGCCTACGACCTCGGTCTGGTCGCCGAGTTGGTCCCGGCCGACGACCCGGACCGTGACCACCGCAGCGTGGCGCTGGCGCTCGCCGCAGAGCTCGCCGGTCGGTCCCCGCTGGCTCTGCAGTTGGCACGGGCGGTGCTGCAGCGCGGCGCCGAGGGAAGCCTCGCCGAGGCGATGCTGCTCGAGACCGAGCACATGACCCTCACCGCGCTTGCCGCCGCGACCCCGGAGGGCGTTGCCGATCCGTCCTGACCCCCGTCCCGTCCTGCGCGAGGTCGCCATCTTGACCCAGACCCCCGACCATGGGCTGATCACCGACGCGTTGTGGCGTCACGAGCGGGACCGACCCGAGCGGCAGGCCACGGTGCTCGGCGACGACAGGCGCACCTACCATCAGCTGGCCGCGCAGGTGCGCGAGCTGGCGTCGTTGCTGCTCGATCTCGGGGTGCAACGCGGTGATCGGGTGGCGCTGCTGAGCACCCCGCGTCCCGAGTTCCTGATCAGCTTCCTGGCCACCGCGCACGTCGGTGGGGTCTGGGTTGGGCTCAACCCGCGTGCGACCCTCCGGGAGCTGGCCTACGTCCTGGAGGATGCCCGGCCGCGGATCGTGTTCGGCTTTCCCGAACTGATCGGACAGGACCACCGTGAGCAACTGCTGGCGGCCGTGCCGGACGCGACGGCCGCCACCCTGAGCCTCGGGGAGGGGTTCGGGCGCTTCACGCCGCTGGCCACGGCGCTCGACGAGCACGCCGTCGACGTGTCGGCGGTCGGCCGTCGGGCGACGGCGGCCGCGTCAGGTGACCCCGCACTGCTGGTCTACACCTCGGGCACAACCGGGGCGCCGAAGGGCGCAATGCTCTCGCACCGGGGCCTGCTGCGCTGCGCGACGACCCAGCTGCGGTACTGGCCGGTCGACCCGCTGCGGCTGGTCAACAACCTGCCGATCAACCATGTGGGCTGCGTAGGCGACCTCGGCTGCTACGCGCTGCTGGCCGGTGGCACCCAGGTGTTCATGGAGCGCTTCGACCCCGGGGCGCTGCTGCAGACCATCGAGCGCGAGTCGATCACGTTCTGGGGGCAGGTGCCGACCATGTTCGCCTTCGCGATGGACCATCCCGAGGTGGCGCGCACCGACCTGTCCTCACTGCAGCGCATCGCGTGGAGCGGGGCGGCGATGCCGCGTGACCTCGTGGCCCGGCTCGCCGAGCTTCCGGTGGCGCTGTCCACCTCCTACGGCATGACGGAGACCACCGGCTCGGTCACCTTCACCGATCCGGGTGCCGACGTGGACACCCTGGCCGGCACCGTCGGGCGCCCGGCGGCGGGCTACGAGGTGCGCATCGCCGACGAAGAAGGCCGCCGAGTCCCGGCCGGCGAACCCGGTGAACTGCAGGTCAGGGGCGACTGGTTGATGTTGGGCTATCTCGACCGCCCCGAGGCTACCGCTGAGGTCTTCGATGACGAAGGCTGGCTGCGAACCGGCGATCTGGCGCGCCGGCGTGATGACGGCAACCTCGTGCTGGTCGGCCGGTCCCGGGAGCGGTTCAAGTCCGGCGGCCTCAACGTCTACCCCCGCGAGGTCGAGCGGGTACTCGAATCGCATCCGCAGGTCGCCATTGCTGTGGTGGTGTCGGTTCCCGATGAGCTCTATGGGGAGGTCGGTGCCGCTGCGGTCCTTCCCACCGCCGGGGCACGGCTCGACGTCGCTTCGCTGGTCTCGCACGCCCGCGACGCGCTGGCCAACTACAAGATCCCCAAGCGGTTCGATGTCGTGGATGACCTGCCAATGCTCGAGGTCGGCAAGGTGGACCGCTCGGCGCTGCAGGCGCGGTACTCCGGGCAGCCTGCGTGAGCCCGCGGGGCGGGTCAGCATCGGGTGGCGAGGCTGCCGCACCCGGCGGGAGAGCGGCACGCCGCCGCCGGGACCGGCAGGTGCTGGCCCTGGCCGCCCCCGCGGTCGTGACTCTGGCCGCCGATCCGCTGATGGGTCTGGTCGACACCGCCGTGGTCGGCCGGCTCGGGGCGGCGCCGCTGGGGGCGCTGGGACTGGCGGTGGCGGTGCTGGCCACCCTGTCCTGGGTGGCCAACTTCCTGGTGTTCGGCACCACCTCGACGGTCGGGAGGGCGCTGGGGGCCGGGGA
>SLLJ01000406.1 GCA_007134165.1 Nitriliruptoraceae bacterium
ACAGAAGTTGAAACATCAGGAACGGTCGCGGAGAGCTGTGCGACGACGGCTCAGAAGGCCGGGGGTTCGAATCGCTCTCAGCGCACTCTTCGAGAACGGCCCGCTACGGCCCGGTAACGGGCCGTTCTCGCGTCCTCGGGAGATCGGCCGTGAGGCTTACCCACGGGGCGACATGACAAGTTCGTGACCAATTGGTCGCGGTGCCGTCCGGCGCGGACCACGCCCGGCTGATGATCAACGGCGTGCGCTACACCGCGACCCTGCCGACCCGCGAGGATGTCGAGGACTGGGGGACCCTCCTGCGGGCCAAGGCGGTGTTGGGCAGCCTGCCCCGACGCATCAGCGTGCGCGACTACACGGCCCGGTGGATGTCGACCTACGACACCGCCCGACGCCGCCCCGTAGCGCATCGTCACCGAGGAGCAACCGTGGCTCGGTCACCTCGGGGTGGGCGCCGGGTGGCGGGGGTGGGCTTTGCGGCCGGGGCCGAATCGACGAGGTCGATCTCGCGGTCCAGCACCGACGCGACCTCCAGGTCCCGGAACCCATCGAGTTCGACGGCCGCTGCATCGACGCCCTGGGCGAGGCGGCCCGCCGCGTACGCGTGGGCGATCAGGACGTCCTCGTCGAAGCGTTCTGCGCCGATGCCGACCGGGTTGCCGTCCACGATTGACCCCCGCTGGGTGGCCCAACGCGCAGACGTCGGGCCGAGCTCGCCGATCGCTCTCACCCAAGGTGAGCTCGATGTCGGGGCGCTCGCGGTGCAACGGGCGACCACTCGCGCGACATCGTGGTCATCGCTCCGCGCCTGAACCGTCGCGTCCCGTTACCCCGGCATCGGTTCCCCAGCACCGTCCTCCCCGGGCGGGTGTGCCAGGGGAGGTGGCAGCCGGTCCTCGGGTCCTCGCCCGGCGCAACCGAGCGAGGATCCGAGGACACCGGTCATGGCTCGATCACGAGCTCGAACGCACCCGCGTCGCACCCGTCACCCTGCGGCCGGTCGACGCCACGCTGGTCGGTCGCCGGGCAGGCCTCCGCGCCGGCGACGTCGAGCGCGGGACTCCCCGTGCCTAGGGCGTGGGTCAGCGTCGGCCCGCCGTTGTCGGCAAGCGCTTCGAGCAGCGCGTCGGTGGAGGAGAGATCGGTCGCGCCATCCGGGTTGCACGAGTCGTCGCCGATGACGTTGCCGCCACCCGAGGTGATCGTCGCGGCGTCACCGCCCTCGATGGCGCAGGCGAAGGCGTCGTCGTGGCCCTGCAGGACGTTGTTGCTGAGCGTGGCATCCGCCGGCGCTCCGAAGGTGGCCACGAGGATCCCCGACGCCGTATCGGCGGGCGCAACGTTCCCGGTGAACGTCGAGTTCGTCACCGTGAGGCTGCCGTCGGTGTGGAAGACCCCGCCTCCGTGCCAGGCGGTCGACACGTTGCCGCTGAACGTCGAGTTGAGGATCGTCGCATCGCCGAGCGACCGCAGACCGCCGGCGACGTCGCCGGAGACGTTGCCGCTGACGGTGCTGCGGATGATGGTGATGTCGCTCCCGAGGAACCCGTAGATCCCGCCAGCCGGCTGGTTCTCGGTCTGGTTGTCCCTCACGGTGCTGTCGGTGAGGACGAGGACCGCGTCAGCGGCGTTGTAGATCCCGCCACCACCGTTCATGAAGTCCGCAGGCTCGGGACTGTTCTCGGTGTTGTCGCGGACGACCACGCGCTCGAGTTCGAGCGTGCCGGCATTCAGGACGCCCCCACCCTGCGGGGCAGCGACGCCGTCGGCGATCTCGAGATCGTTCATGCGCACGGTCGTGCCGGCGGCCACCGCGAACACACGGGAGGAGTCGCCACCGCTGATCACGATGCCCGGTGCAGATGACGCATCGATGGTCACCGAGCGGGAGATCGAGAGCTGTCCCGACGTGAGCGTGATCGTCTCACCCGCGAGTCCCTCGTCGAACGTGATGGTCCCGCCGTCGGCGACCAGTCCCAGTGCCTCACGCAGCGACCCCTCGCCGCTGTCGGCGAGTGCCGTCACGACGATCTCGTCCGGCAACGGCTCCTGGACGAGGCGCACCGCGTCGAGCATGAACTCGCCCGCTGCGTTGCCCTCCGGCAGGGTCAACCCGAAACCCCAGACCTCGTCCAGACTGACGCCGTCGTCCGGGGCACCGTCGGGCTGCACGTCGCTTCGGACGAAGTCGTCGATCGGGACCGTGACCTCGCGCCAGCCTTCGACGTCGTCGGTGAACGCCGTCTCGAAGCGCTCGGCGGTGTCCGGCGCCTGGTAGACCCGGACGTAGTCGACCAGGTATTCCTGCGGGTAGACGTTGTCCGGGGACACGCTGCCCCCGAAGTTCCCACCGATCGCGAAGTTCAGCAGCAGGAAATGCGGCTTGTCGAACACCCACGGACCGGGAAGGTCGGCGGGGGTGACCTGGTGGTACTCGACCCCGTCGATGTACCAGGTGATCAGCTCCGGCTCCCATTCGACGGTGAAGGTGTGGTAGCCCTCGTTGCTGAAGTCCTCGGTGTTGGCCAGGGGAGCTTGGTGCACCGGCATCCCGAAGTCGAAGGCGTTGCCGATGCTGCCGCCGCCGCTGTAGCCCGGTCCGTGGACGGTGCCGTAGATCTCGTTGGGTAGGCGGCTCACGTACTCCATGATGTCGATCTCACCGGAGTCCGGCCACGGGTTGTAGGTGATGTCGGTCCCGAGCGTCCAGAACGCGGGCCACAGACCGGGGCCACCGTCCGGCACCAGGAGCCGCGATTCGATGCGGCCGTAGGTGAACTCTTCCTTGTGCTGAGTGAGCAGTCGTGCCGAGGTGAACTCGCAGGGGCCGTAGTAGCACTCCTGCGATCCGTCGGCCTCCTCAAGGGTGATGACGAGGTTGCCCGCGCCGTCAGTCGCCGCGTTGGCCGGGTCATCGGTGTAGAACTGCAGTTCGTCGTTACCCCAGCCGTTCTTGCCGTCGGGTGTGGTATCGCCGATCTCGTGCGTCCAGGAGTCCGCGTCGGGCACGGTTCCGGCGGGGGTGTCGAACTCGTCGTTCCAGACGAGCTGCCACCCGTCGGGCCCGGGGTCCGGTGCGCGGCTGCCCTTGAGCGTCACCACGACCTCATCACCGTCGCCGGCACCGTGGTACCAGAACGACACGGCCTCGGTGCCGGTCCAGTCCTGCACCAACGCGAAGTCCCGCTCGAACGAGGTCGCTGCCGGATCCAGCCCGAGGTCCTCCAGCGTTCGCGCCACGATCGATGCCGCTTGGGCGCGCTGCAGCGACGACGCCGGCTCGAACGTGGTCGGAGTCCGACCCCTGATCACCCCGAGCTCGTAGAGGGCGTTGATGAAGCCCGCGTGCACATCGTCCGCAGGGACGTCGGTGAAGGGACCCTCATCGACCTCGTCGACCTCGATCCAGCGCCCGATGAGGGAGGCAGCCTGGGCACGGGTGACGTGGAGCGACGGACCGAAGGTGCCATCGGCGAACCCGGAGATGATGCCGGCATCTGCCAGGGCCTGGATGTTGCCGGCGTGCACGTTGCCCGTGATGTCGGTGAAGTCGTAGGGCTCACTGGCCGGGTCGAGCCCGGCCGTGCGGGCCAGGATCGAGGCCAGCTGTCCTCGGGTCACGTTCAGGGACGGACCGAACGTGCCGTCTTCGAATCCGAGAATGATGCCGGCGTTGGCGAGTGCGACGATGTTGTCCCGGTGGACGTTTTCTTCCGTGACGTCGGAGAACTCGGTGTCCGGGTCCGATCCGACGGTG
Source organism: Nitriliruptoraceae bacterium (assembly GCA_007134165.1). Taxonomy (GTDB): domain Bacteria; phylum Actinomycetota; class Nitriliruptoria; order Nitriliruptorales; family Nitriliruptoraceae; genus SKJO01. The sequence continues at coordinate 3,758 of SLLJ01000406.1, forward strand.
CGTGGCACGCTGGCGATCGCAAGGTCCTCGACCGCGTCCTGGCCCGGTCGCGCCCGTTCGTCGGTCTGCGCGACACGGATCCGCTCGAGCGTGGCCGGTCCCTGGACGTCCCACAGGTAGGCGCCCTGGGTGAACTCGTCGATCACGGCGGGGTCGAACGGGTTGGTGTCGACGATGATGACCGAGCCCTGGAACAGCGCCCCGCGCTCGGCGCCGACCGCGTTGGTGAGCCGGGTGACGACCTGCTTGTCGCCCGTGAACCGCGAGTTCGCGAAGGTCTCGACCTCGAAGAAGAGTTCGGTCGGCCCGTCCTTCGTGAACGTCAGGGTGCCGCTGGTCGGGGTGAAGTCCTCACCCGGGATGGCGGCGGACCGCTCCGTCGCATAGTCGACGGTCACGGTGTCCGGGTCGTCGGGTCCCAGCGGGCGGTTCAGCCGCACGGCCACCTCGGCTGTCTCGCCCTCGTCGACGAAGGTGTTCTGCCGGGAGAGGTTGACCGTGACCGGTGGCAGGCCAGCCTCGCCGTAGACGCTCACCTCGTCGACGTAGAACGTGCGCGGGCCGCCGGTACCGAGCGTGCCGAGCGCCCACCCGTGGACCTCGAAGCGGTCGAAGCCGTCGTTGGGAGCGTTGTTGCCGATCTCCTTGCGTGAAAACTCGGAGAACGGGAACTCGAGCAGCTTCCAGCCCTCGAAGTCGTCGATGAACTCCACGCTGTAGCGTTCGGCATCGTCAGTCTCGGACCCCGGGTTGCGGTTCTCGAGGATGTCGATGAAGACGGTCGTGCCGCTGTTCAGCCCGTAGAACCAGAGCGAGAAGCCCTCGCGCGCGGACCAGTCCTGGCTGACCCACACACCGTCGGACTCGAACCCGCGGATGAAGCCCGCGAACGAGGTGACGTCGAGGTCCACCTGCAGGACCGAGTTCGGCGTCCCGACGTCGTCGCGTTCCGGAGCGGGTGGCGTGGTCGCCGCCGCCACGGTGACCGAGCTACCGGCACCACT
>SLLJ01000348.1 GCA_007134165.1 Nitriliruptoraceae bacterium
CGCGGCGCCAAGCAGCTGGCCGAGGCCAAGGCGGTGGTCAAGAACCTCACCGACGTCGAGACGCTTGGCGCGACCAGCGCCATCAACAGCGACAAGACCGGCACGCTGACCCTCAACGAGATGATGGTCTCGACCCTCTATGCGACCGGGAGTTGGTTCACCGTCGAGGGGGAGGGCTACCGCAAGTCGGGCAGCATCCGCTCGGTCGCCGGCGTGCCCGTTCCCGACCTCACCCGGCTGGCCTACGGCCTGGTGCTGGCCAGCGACGCCACCGTGTCCGACGACGGCGAGGTGGTCGGCGACCCGACCGAGGCGGCGCTGGTGGTGCTCGCGGCCAAGCTCGGGGTCGACGCCGAGGAGACCCGGCGTGCCTACCCGCGGCTGGCCGAGGTCCCGTTCGACTCCGAGTACAAGTTCATGGCCACCTTCCAGCGGGTGCCAGTGGGGGACGGCGAGCGGGTCATCTGCCTGGTCAAGGGGGCCCCCGACATCGTCAAGGCGCGGTGCACCGAGCAGGGTGGGCCGCTGGTCGGCAGCACCCCGTTGACCGACGCCGACCGGGCCCGGCTCGACGAGGCCAACGACCGGATGGGCGGGCAGGGTCTGCGCGTGCTGTCGTTCGCGGCCCGGCTGCTCGACGAGGCGGACCTGCCCGCGGTGCGGGAGGACCCGATGGCCTTCGTGCGCGACCTCGTGTTCGTAGGCATGGTCGGCATCATCGATCCGTTGCGGCCCGCCGCGAAGCGGGCGGTCGCCACCGCACTCGGAGCCGGAATCGAGGTCCGCATGATCACGGGCGACCACGCGGTGACCGCCGGCGCGATCGGTCGTGAACTCGGGCTCGGCCCCGGGGCGATCAGCGGTCGCGAGCTGCAGGCGATGACCGACGAACAGCTCGCCCGCCAGCTGCCCGAGCTGCACGTGTTCGGCCGGGTCACCCCCGACGACAAGCTGCGGCTGGCCCGAGTGATGCAGGATCAGGGAAGCATCGTGGCCATGACCGGGGACGCGGTCAACGATGCGGCCGCGCTCAAGCAGGCCGACATCGGGGTGGCCATGGGCTCGGGTAGCGAGGTCACCAAGCAGGCGGCCCGCATGATCCTCACCGACGACAACTTCGACACCCTCGTGCACGCCATCGAACTCGGCCGCCGAATCTACGCCACGGTCGTGGCCTACATCCGCTACCAGATGAGCCAGCTGCTGTCGCTGGTGCTGCTGTTCGTCGCAGTCACCGCGTTGAACCTCAACGATGGCGTGACGATGACCCCGCTGATGGTGCTGTTCCTCAACTTCTTCATCGCCGGCTTCCCGGTCTGGGTCATCGCCACCGACCCGGGTGACCCCGACGTGATGCGACAGCCACCGCGGGACCCGGCGGTCACGATCACCAACCGCCGCGCGGTCAGCCGCTGGCTGCTCTACGGCGGGGTGCTGTTCGTCGCCTCGCTGGTGCCGCTGGTCGCCGGCCCCGACACCCCGAGCCCCGACGTGGCCAGCGCGTCGATGACGATGACCTTCGTGGTGGTGGGCCTGGGCACGATCGCCTCGGGCCTGGTTCTGCACCGCGAACTGTCCAGCGGGCTGATGGAGCCGGTGCTCCCGGCCCTGCGGACGCTGGCGATCCCGACCGTCCTGCTGGTGCTGAGCACCGAGCTCGGTGTGCTGCAGGCCGGGCTGATGACCCAGCCGCTCACCGGCCCGCAGTGGCTGGCGGCACTCGCGCTGGCCACGAGCGTTCCGATCGTGGTCGAGGTCGACAAGTGGGTCGTGCGTCGCCGGCTGGCTGCGCGTCGCAGCGAGCCGCTCGACCCGGCACGCCTGGTCGGTCCGAAGCGGGCCGTGGTCGATGTGGCGCCGCAGAGCTAGCCCCAGGCACCGGTAACGGCCGGTTCACACGGGGTCCCGGCCACCGGACGGGGCGGGCCAGAAACCTTCCAGCGCGGTGCGGCACGGGGTGTCGCTGGCCTCGGGCTGGTCCGGGGCGTCGCAGGTGAACGACCACATCACCGGCGGGTCGCTTTGCGGGATGAACCACTGGCGCACGTAACGGATCTCACCGTCGAAGACCTCCGGCGGCACGCGGAAGGCGACCTCGGCCACGGTGCGGTCCTGCCACCGGGTCGTGCCGCTGACACGCACGTCCAGCCCTTGCGCAGCGAACCGGCCCTGGAGTTGGTCGGCGAGTTGCTCGGCGTCGTCGAGGTCGAGCCCCGGATCCTGGGGATTGACGTTGACGTGGAAGGACACGACCTCCCCGGCCAGCGCCTCGGTGTCCACCACCACAGCGCGCACGTTGCTGCGCTCGGAACTCGCGGCGTCCAGCGCCGGCAGCCAGAACCCCGCCCACGAGGTGCCGGCGGTGGCTTCGGCGATCTGGTCGGTGTCGTCACCGATCAGCCACACCGCGGCCGGGTCGGGGACCGCGAGCACGTAGTCCCCGACTCGGTCGTCGGACACCACCGAGGTGGACCAGCCTGCCGGCAGTGCGGCCTGGCGGTCCTCAGCGGCACGCTCAGGATCGTCGGGATCAGCCGCCGAGCAGGCGCTGAGTCCCAAGGCCACCACGAGCAGGCTGCGGACGATGAGGCGGGACATGGAACCTCGGAGTCGCGGAAGGTTGGGTACGGACATCGGGGTGTCGACGTCGAGGTGTCGACGTCGGGGTGCGGCCCACGGCCGCTCGTCGAGGACAACACCTCGATCCACCACGGCATTCCTCGGCCCGTACGCTCCGGTCCGACCCGTCCCGACGAGGAGGCTTTCGGTGGCCGGCACGCTGGTGGTGGTCGCCACGCCGATCGGCAACCTCGGCGACCTCTCGCCGCGCGCCGCCGAGACGCTGCGCAGCGTCGGTTTGGTCCTCGCCGAGGACACCCGGCACACCGGCCGGCTGCTGGCGTACGTGGGCAGCGAGGTGCGTCAGCGCTCTCTGCACGAGCACAACGAGCGCGAGCGGATCCCCGAGGTGCTCGCGGCGCTCGAGGCCGGGCAGGACGTCGCGCTGGTGTCGGATGCCGGCACACCGGGGGTGTCCGATCCCGGCTACCGGCTGCTGGCGGCCTGCGTGGCGGCGGGGCATGAGCTGACCGTGGTACCGGGACCGACCGCGGCCGTGGCGGCCCTGGTGGTCTCGGGGCTGCCGACCGACCGGGTCGTGGTCGACGGCTTCCTGCCCCGCAAGGGCACGGCCCGCCGGGAGCGGCTGCAGGAACTGTCCACCCAACGCCGCACGATCGTGGTGTTCGTCTCGCCCCACCGGCTGGGTGACGATCTCGACGACCTGGCAGCCGCGCTGGGTCCGGACCGACGCGCGGCGCTGGCCCGGGAGCTGACCAAGCGCTACGAGCAGGTCCTGCGGGGCACGCTGGGTGAGCTCCGGGCACGCGTCGCCGACGGGGTGCGTGGCGAGATCACGCTGGTGATCGCCGGTGCCCCCATCGACGCCTCGCCGGCGGTGCTGTCCGACGCCGACCTCGTGCAGCGGGTGCGCGCTCTGCTGGCCACAGGCCTGGACAAGAAGGCCGCCATCGCCGAGGTCGCGGCGGCGGTGGGCCGGCCCAAGCGCGAGGTCTACCAGGCGCTGATCGATGCGGGCGCCTGAGCGGCCGGGCCGGTGCCGGCTGGTAGCCTCCCACAGCCGCGGCCTGCCGTTGCGGGCCGCGCGGGCGCGACGCGGCCGTGCGCACCGCATCCTCGAGGTCATCTCCTCCCATCCGGAGCTGCGACGTGCCGTACGTGGACACCCACTGCCACCTCGACCACCATCGTGAGCGCAGCGTGGCCGAGCAGGTCGACCGCGCCCGTTCGGCCGGGGTGGCCACGATGATCACCGTGGGCACCGACCTCGCCTCCTCGACGCAGGCAGTCCGCACCGCCAAGCGTTTCGAGGACGTGCACGCCGTGGTCGGCATCCATCCCAACGACGCCATCGAGGCCACCGCGCGGGTACTGGAGTTGATCGCCCGTCTCGCCGAGGAGCCGGAGGTCGTGGGCATCGGTGAGACCGGCCTGGACTACTACCGCGACCACACCACGCCCGGGCAGCAGGAGGCGAGCTTCCGCGCGCACATCGATCTCGCCCGTGAGCTCGACCGCACCCTGGTGATCCACTGCCGGGAGGCGTGGGACGACTGCCTCGCGATCCTCGCGGACCAGGGTCCGCCGCCGCGGGTGGTGATGCACTGCTTCTCCGGCGACGCCGAGGTGGTGCGGCGCTGCTCGGAGGCCGGGTGGTACCAGTCCTACGCGGGCAACGTGACCTTCGCCAACGCGGACGAACTGCGCGAGGCGGCGGCGCTCACGCCCCTCGAGCTGCTGCTGACCGAGACCGACTCGCCGTTCCTCACCCCCCATCCGCACCGCGGCCGGCCCAACGATCCCTCCTACGTGCCGTACACCCTGCGCACACTCGCCTCACTCCAGGGACGGTCGGTCGACGAGGTGGAGCAGGCCGTGTTCGACAACACGCGCCGCGCGTTCGCACTGCCAGGCGAAGGCCCCTCCGAGCGGTTCTGACCTGGCCGGATGCTGAGCGTGTGCGATCAGCGCCCCCAAAGGGCGTTGAGTGCTCGTTGCTGATCGAGCGGACGGCGGCGGCCGTGGTCGTCCTCAGGTCCCCGCCGGATGGCCGGGGCGGCGGGTCGGCGGCGACGGGCCGGTTCGTACCGTCCTGCGGCATGGACACCACCACCGCCCCCCGGCCGCGGACGCGGCCCACGCGCCGCCTGCTCAGCCTCGTGCTCGTCGCCGGGCTCGC
>SLLJ01000136.1 GCA_007134165.1 Nitriliruptoraceae bacterium
CAGCAGCAGGTCGAGGAGCTGCACCGCCCCGGCCTTGTCCAACGGCTCGTTGCCGTTGCCGCACTTGGGCGAGTACACGCACGATGGGCAGCCACTCGGGCACCCGCAGCCGGCGATGGCCGCGCGGGTGGCCCGCAGGTGCTCGGGCAGCCGTTGGAAGGAACGCTCGGCCAGCCCGGCGCCACCCGGCACTCCATCGTAGACGAACACGGTCGCCTGGTCGGTGTCGGGGTGTCGGGCGGTGGACAGTCCGCCGAGGTCCCAGCGGTCACACAGGGCGAGCAGGGGCAGCATCCCGATCGCGGCGTGCTCGGCGGCGTGCAGCGCGCCGGGGACCTGCGCCGCACCCAGCCCCGCCTCGTCGAGCGCGGCGTCGGGCAGCGCGTACCACACCGCCGTGGTGACCAGCGGCACCGGTGGCAGGTCCAGCGCCACCCGGTCGATGACCTGCTCCGACCCCAGTCGCCGTACCTCGTAGCCGGTCACCTGACTGACCACCTCGACCCGCCCGTAGCGCACCGCCACCTCCCCCCAGTCCTGTCCGGCGAGCTCCTCGAGCACGGCGATGTCGGTCTCGGTGCGGGCCCGGGTGGTGACGGTGGTGCCCGAGGCGTCCTCGAGCACCGCCAGCCGCCGGTCGAGGTCGAGGTCGACCACCCGGTAGGGGGTCCCGCGGTGCAGGTGGATGGCGCCGGGGTGCACGCTGCGGTGCGCCCGGGGTTCGTCGACGTCGCCGAGCAGCGCGCCGGTGTCGCCGTCGACGATCCGCACCGGCGGACCGCCGGCGGCACGCAGGTTCACCGCCGCGGCCGCCCGCTTCCGGGAGGTCCAGAAGTAGCGCCCGCCCCGGGCCCGCAGCCGGCCCGCCTCGGCGTCGGCGGCGAGCAGGTCGGGGGCCGTCGGACCGAACCAGCGCGTCGCCTCCTCGGCGTCGGCCGGGGCCTCCTGGCAGGCGCAGCGCAGGTGTCCGGCCAGCAGATAGGGGTTGGCCGGGTCGATGATGGCGTCCTCCGGGTCGCGGGCGAGCAGCTCGTCGGGGTGGGCCACGAGGTACTGGTCGAGCGGGTCCTCCTGGGCGACGAGCACCCCTACCGCCGGCGTACCACCCCTCCCGGCGCGGCCCAGCCGCTGCCAGAAGGCGGCTCGCGTGCCCGGCCAGCCGGCCAGTACCACGGCATCCAGCCCGCTGACGTCGATGCCGAGCTCGAGCGCTTCGGTCGCGGCCACGCCCCGCAGCCGGCCGCTGCGCAGATCGTGTTCGAGCTGCCGACGGTCCTCGGCGAGGTAGCCCGCCCGGTAGGCGGCCACCGCCCCACCCTGCTCGCCGAGCCGTTCCCGGGCCCGAACCGCGACCACCTCGGCGCCGGCGCGGCTGCGCACGAACACCAGCGTCTGCACCCCGCCGGCCACGAACCCGGCCAGCAGGTCGGCGGACTCGCCCAGCAGCGAACGGCGTACCGGCACCCCGTCCGCGCGCGGCTCGTCGCGCCACGGTGGCTGCCACAGCGCCACCTCGACCGGACCGCGCGGCGAGCCGTCGGCGGTGACGGCCGCGACGCTCAAGCCGGTGAGTGCGCTGGCGTGCTCGTCCGGGTTGCCGACCGTGGCGCTGGTCAGCACGAAGGTCGGATCCGCGCCGTAGCGCTCCGCCAGCCGACGCAGCCGACGCAGCACCAGCGCGACGTGTCCGCCGAACACCCCCCGGGCGACGTGGGCCTCGTCGATGACGACCACCGCCAGCCGGTGCAGCACGTCGGCCCAGCCGCGGTGGTCGCCGAGCACGGCATGGTGCAGCAGGTCGGGGTTGGTCAGGATCCAGTTGGCGCTGCGCTGCACCGCGCGGCGCTCGTCGCGGGGGGTGTCGCCGTCGACCACGGCGGCCCGCACCATGGGCAGCGCCAGGCCCCGCAGTACCCGCAGCTGGTCGTGGGCCAGCGCCTTGGTCGGCGCGAGGTACAGGGCCACCGAGCGTGGGTCGGCGGCGAGCCGGTCGAGCACCGGCAGCTGGTAGCACAGGCTCTTGCCCGAAGCGGTGCCGGTCGCGATCACCAGATGCTCGCCGGCCCGGATGCGCTCTCGGGCCTCGGCCTGGTGCGAGAACAGTGCGTCGATGCCCTGCGCGGTCAGCCGGTCGCGCACCACGCCGGGCAGGTCGGTGGGCAGCGGCGTGGTCCGTGCCCGGCGGGCCGGCAGCCGCACGTGGTGGATCAGGCCCTCGTCGTCGCGGTCGGCCGCCGGGCCGGCCCGGCCGAGCTGCTCGAGCACATCGCGGGGGTCCGTGGCCGGCTCCTTGCCTGCAGCCAACGGTAGCTGCGCTAGCGTGGTCGCAGCACGGAGGTCGGGGACGGTGGAACTGCTCGAGGTCGCCACGCGCGAGGACCGCGGCTGGACCGTGGTGGTTGCCCGGGGGCAGCTCGACGTGGCGACCGCTCCCCGCTTCCGGCAGGTCCTGGTCGAATCGCAGTACGGCGGGGCGAACGACCTGCTCGTGGACCTGTGTGCGGTCGAGTTCCTCGATTCGTTCGGGCTCGGGGTGCTGGTCGGCGCGCTCAAGCGTGCCCGCACTCACGACGCACGGCTGGTGCTGGTCTGCTGCCGCCCCCGCACCCGCCAGCTGTTCGCGTTGACCGGGCTCGACACCGTCTTCGAGGTGGTCGAGGACCAGGAGTCGGTCCTCGCGGCTGCGCGGCTGACCGACTGACGTGGAGCTCGACGAACGCACCCTGGCCAGCGTCGCGGCCTACGACGCGCATGCGACCGCGTACCGGGAGGCGCTGCGGCTGCTGCGTCCGGTGGGTGACGCCCGGCGGTTCGCCGACCGGGCGCGCCGGGGCGACCTGGTCCTGGACGCCGCCTGCGGTCCGGCCAACGACCTACGGCTGCTGCGCGACGTCGGGCTCAAGCCGATCGGGGTCGACCTGTCGCTCGGGGCGCTGCTCGAAGCCCGCATGCTGCTGCCCTTCGATCCGCTGGTGCGCGCCCCGCTGCACGACCTGCCCTTCGCGCCGGGCAGCTTCGCGGGGCTGTGGTTGTCCTCGGCGTTCACCCACCTGCCCCGGCGCGACTGGCCGTCGACCTTCGAGGCGGTGCTGCCGCTGCTGTCGCGCGGCCCGGTCTACCTGTCGTGCTACCGCGGCACGGTGGATCTCGCCCCGGTGGATGATCCCGTGCTCGGCCCGGTGTACGTCTCCGCCGCCCGAGAGGACGAAATCGAGCGGCTGTTCACCACCAGCGGGCTGATCGAGGTGGCGGTCGACCTGCGCCCCGATCCGGTCCACGACCGCAAGCGGCCGTGGGTGACGGCGCTCGGCACCTGGCGGGGCTGAGCGCTCAGCCGATCGTGGTCGGCGGCCCACCGCTGGGACGGTCGTACTCGTGGATGGTGCGCATCAGCGGGCCGGCGGCGACGTTCAGGGGCCGGATCGTGATCGACGCGCCGGCCTCCTGCAGGCGCTGGCAGGCGTCGTCGTCGTCGGCCGCGACCGCGATCTCGCGGTGGTAGCCGTGGTTGCGCAGCGCGCTGATCAACTGCAGGTTGGTCTCCAGGCTGCGCACCGTGGAGATCACCCACCGGGTGTCCTCGAGGGGGAGCTGCTCGGGTAGGTCGGGGTCGTCGGCGTCGCCGTAGAGGATCGAGGCATCCCAGTCGCGGGTGTGTGCGGCCCGGGGGTCGAAGTCCACGCCGAGCACCGAGTCCTCGCGGTCGATCAGCTGCTGCATCACCGTGGACCCGAAGCGGCCGAGCCCGACCACGACGTACTCGGGCACCGGCCGGTCGTCGTCGAGGTCGAGGTTGGCGCTCGGCTGCTTGCGTTCGAAGGGGCGCAGCACCGGCTCGATGCGGTCGTAGATCGCATCCGAGCCGTAGATGAGGTAGGTGGAGGCGGTGATGGTGATCAGCCCCACCGCGGTCACCAGCCCGATCACGTCGTTGCCGATGTGGCCCTGCGCGACACCGAGAGCGACCAGGATGAGGGAGAACTCGCTGATCTGCGCGACGGTCAGCCCGGCCTTGAACGACACCTTCTTGCGGTAGCCCATCACCCCCATGATGATCATGACGATGATCGGGTTACCGATCAGCACGAACAGGGAGAAGACCACCGCTGAACCGAGCTGCTCGGTCGCGCTCGCCAGCTCGAACTTGGTGCCGAGCTCGATGAAGAAGAACACCAGCAGGAAGTCGCGCAGCGTCGAGAGCCGCCCACTGATCGCCTCGCGGTAGTTGGTCGAGGCCAGCGACATCCCCGCCAGGAACGCCCCCACCTCCTCGCTGAAGCCCAGCGCCAGCGACACCGCGGCCAGCAGCACCGCCCAGGTCACCCCGGCCAGCACCAGCAGCTCCGAGGAGCGGGCCAGCAGATGGGTGACGCGTGGGGCGACGTAGCGCCCGATCAGGGCCACGACCGCAAGCAGCAGCACCCCGCGCACGACCACCCCGGCGATCTGCTCGGCCAGCGAGGTGTCGGCCACGTCCCCCGAGGCGGTGATCACGATCATCGCGAGCACGACCACGATGTCCTGCACGATCAGGAAGCCCAGCGCGATGCGCCCGTGCAGGTCGTTGAGTTCGCGCTTGTCGGTCAGCAGCTTGACGATGATGATCGTGGAGGAGAAGGTCAGTGCCACCGCGATGTACAGCGCCGGCACGTGGTCGAAGCCCAGCGCTAGCGCGATCGCGTAGCCCACGATCGAGGTGAACGCCACCTGCCCCAGACCGGTCGCCAGCGCCACGGGCCCCAGGTTGCG
>SLLJ01000126.1 GCA_007134165.1 Nitriliruptoraceae bacterium
GACCAGCTGGTCTCCTACGCCGCCGGACCTGCCGATCCCGACACGCAGGTCGCCAACCCCAAACGTCGACGGCTGGATCCTGACATCGCCACAAGACGCAGGCAGCTCGCCAAGCTCAAGGCCGAGCTTGGTGATGTCGGGCTCGACGAACCCAGAGATGGCAGCCGTAGCGCACACGGCCTCAAGATCGCCCAGCAGGGTGCCGTCAAGCAGCTACGCGACCTCGAGGACGACATCGACCGGCTCATCGCCCGACGCAAGCAGACGCCCACCCACATCACCGTGGCCGAACTCGACGAGCCCCGCCACATCATGCGTCTGGAACACACCCACATCGTGGACCGCATCAGAATCTGCGCCTACAACGCCGAACAGTGGCTGCTGGACCGGCTCGTCGACCACTATCCCAACCGTCACGACCTCCGTGACCTGCTGCGTGCCCTCACCCGCCTGCCCGGGAGCATGGACACCACCGACGCCGGCATCCAGGTCACCCTCGAGGCGCCCGACACCCCCGCGCACCGCCGCGCCCTTGCCGGCCTCATCGACGAACTCAACACCCACCATGTCGTCTACCCCGGCACCGACCTGCCCGTCACCTACCACGACGGGACCGTCGTGATCGGCGAGCACCGCGTGCAGCGCGACCGTCTTTCCGGCCCCCGCATGACCGACCAGCGCCGCGAGCGGCTCAACGACGACGGCGCGCAGAATCCGAGCTCGGGGTGCCGCTGCAACCATCCTTGACCTCTCCATGAGCTGCACATGCCGTCGCGGCGCCCGGGTTGCGCCACAGGCGCGCCGGGGTTGTGCGGCTCCGGCCCGTCGGGGGGCTCCCACGGGGCTCCCACGGGGCTCCCACCCCGGGACCCGAGCGTACGTGGAGCACCCCATTGCCTGCTCAGAATCGTCGTCATCCGGCAGCTGAGCGACCGAGCTGACCCCGTTGGCCGGGCACCTGTCTGGTCGTTCGCACAGCGCACACCGCCGCTCGATCCGTTCACCGGGGCGCCGTGGTGGCATAGTTCGTCCCACACGTCTGCACGCCTGCTCCCGCGGGGGGCCCGACCAAGGAACGCGCACCCATGGCCATCTCCCACGTCCTCGCCGCCGCTGCCGGCGCCGGGGTCGCCGTCGCGGTCGACCGCGTGCGGCGGTCCGAAGCGACGGCGGCACCCGCCGCCACGATCCGCTCCGCCGGATCCACCCTCGCCGCGCCGAGCGCCGCGCTGTGGGTCACCGACCTGCTCAACGCTGCCTACTACGCCAAGGACGTCGAGGAACGCGACGTCAACGACCTGCGGCTGGCCTTCGCCGTGATCGCGACCTACTGGAACGAGCACGAACACCGCCGCCTGCAGGCCACCGACGTCCTGCGCTTCCACCGCGCGTTCGGCACCGCGCGCCTGCGGGGTTCGGGCGGCCGCACCGGCACCCTGGACACCGACGCGCTGCTCGCGGGCGGCAACAAGCTGTTCGGCGACTGGTTCGCCGAGGCCGCCGGGGATCCTGCGCGCCGCGGCTGGGGCATCGTGTTCCCGACCGTTGAGCACAAGCACCGCCACGACCCCGAGATCCGGCTGGCCCAGACCCCGCTGGGTCCGCTGACACCGCCCAGACTCCCCGAGCACCAGCAGATCTGGCACAGCTATCCGGCCGTCGAGGTGCCGGATGCGGCCGCGACCGTGGCCGCCCTGCTCGAGGTCGACCAGTGGCCCGAGTACGGCAGCGCGCTCGGACGCCTGACCCCGCTGCGCCGCCGCGAACTCGATGGACAGACCTTCGAGATCGAGACAATCGGCTTCGCGGCCTCCCGCACCCCGATTCTCGTGCGCTCGTATGTCAGCGTCGAGAACCTGGTCACCGAGGCCAACGAGGACGCCCGGGACGGTTGGGTCACCCAGCTGCGGCTCGGCTTTGCCGCCCGGCCCGAGGAGCCAGCACCGATCCCCGAGGGCGCTGAGGTGCACGCCGCCTTCGACCTCGTCGCCCACGAGGGCCACTTCCTCGGCAACGCCAAGACCCGGGTGATGGTCTACACCCACGAGGACCGCAGCTTCGTGCGGGCAGCGGGCACCTGGGACCCCGTGGTCGGGCGCAACGCGGAGGTCGGCGACCAGGTGGCACGCTGGAACCAGCACGCCTTCTGGGGCATGTCCGGCCCTGACGAGTCCATGCTGCACCAACTTGCGCTCACGGTCGGCGAGCGCTGAGCCTGGCCAGCGAGGCTCACTGCCCGCGCGCCCACCGGAACACGACCAGGACCCGGCCATGGTTGCCCCGGTCCTTGGTCACCCGGTGGTAGCGCGGGCGCACATCACCACGGTCGAGGTAGCGCAGCACCCGCTTGCGCAGCGCCCCGCTGCCCTTGCCGCAGATGATCTCGAGTTCAGCGGCCTTGCGGCGTTCGGCCTCGTCGAATGCCTCGTCCAGCGCCGCGTCGATCGCCGAGCCCCGGTTGAAGATCGGGTGCAGGTCGAGCTTGATGTGTCGGGTGGACATGCGCTACCGGGAACGGTGAAGGCGGCCAGATCCCGCAGGATACGCGGTTCCCGGACCCGGCCGGGTGGCGCGGTAGCGTCCTCGGCACCGTCGAGCCGGCCCCTCGCCGCCCGGCGCCCGACCCGGAACGGAGCTGCGATGCGGATGGTCGGCAACCTGCTGTGGCTGGTCTTCAGCGGCATCGAAATGGCGATCGCCTACGTCGTGGCCGGCCTGCTCGCCTTCCTACTGATCGTGACCATCCCCTTCGGCGCGGCCAGTTTCCGGCTCGCCGGCTACACGCTGTGGCCCTTCGGGCGGGTCGTGGTGCGCCAACCCGGGGCCGGCACGGGCTCGGTCGTGGGCAACGTACTCTGGTTCCTGATCGCCGGCTGGTGGCTCGCCGGACTGCATCTGGTGTTCGGGCTGCTGTTGGCGTTGACCATCATCGGCCTGCCGTTCACGGTGGTGCACTTCAAGCTGGCGGGGCTGGCCCTGCGTCCGTTCGGCAAGCAGGTCGTCGAGGTGGGACAGGCCCACCACCACGAGGTCGTGCTCGCCCCGACTCCCGCGCTCGGACCGGCGCCCCAGCTCGGCCCCGGGCGCCACTGACGCCCCCGTCAGCCCGGCGCTCCACCGAGCACACCGCTGCCGGACAGTCGGTCTGCGAGCCAGGGCTGGGCGATGACCCGGTGCCCGTCCTCGACCAACAGGCGGGCCACCATCGCCGGCGGTCGGGGCCGATGGCCTGGCAGGCGGCGCAGCGACAGCTGCATCAGGTGCCGTGGTGGGGCTCCGAGTTCGGGGTACAGCACCGGACCCCACACGGGCATGCCCTCAGCGCTGCACTGCACCGGATGTTCGCGGTGCCGGATCCGCGCACCCCGCAGCGAGCGCTCGGCGAGTAGCACCCTCAGGGACATCTCCGGCTGCCCGTCGTCGGCCGCCGGGCTGGCCGCCGGGGCCGCCGGGTCCACCGGGTCCGCCGGGTCTGCCGGATCGCAGAAGGCCGACTGCGCAGCGGTCGAGCGGTCTGGCAGCGCCAGCGCCACCACGCGAGGGCGCAGCACGCGGGCCAGGAAGAACAGTTCGACGATCGGACCGAGCCAGTCCTCGCCGGGACGCCGCCGGCGCGCGACCACCGCGAGCATGGCGGGGCCGCGGTCGAACAGCACCATGCGGGTGGCGGGCCAGCGCCCGGCGAGCACGTCGACGCCGAACTCGACGCGCAGCCGGTGGTCGAGGTTGTCACGGGTCAGGTCGGTGAGGTCCATGGGCGCACCGTGCCAGGCCCGCCGTGCCGGCGCGAGGAAGCGCCGCCCGCGCCTGGGGAAAACTCGGCGGACGGCGCCCGGTGCTCAGACCAGTCCGAGGGCCCGGGCCAGGAACGTCGCCATCTGCCCGCGCGTCACCCCCTCACCCGGATCAGACGTCCCATCCACCCGACCCGTCGTGATCCCCGCCTCCAACATCGCCGCGATCCCCGCCGCGTGCGCATGGTTGGGCGGCACGTCAGCGAAGAGCCGACCGTCGTCGGGCGGGGGGTCATCGGGCGGCACCTCGTCCACCGGCTGCCCGAGTGGGGCGAAGCGTTGGATGCGCAGGTTCCAGCAATCGGCGACGACGATCGTGCCACCGGGTGCCACCTCGATGTCGCCAGGAGCACGGAACGATCCGGGCGCACGGCCCGACGATTCCCCGGCGACGAGGAAGCCGCCGTCCGCGTCGAAGACCTGCACCCGGTCCTTGCCGGTGTCCGCCTCGTACACGCGTCCCTCGGCATCCACCGCAAGGTCCTGGGGCCGGTCGAGGTGGCCCGGCGCCGACCCCTGCTCGCCCCACTCGTCGACAAGCTCACCGCTGGTGTCGTAGCGCAGCACGGCGGGCAGGTCCGCCAGCACGACGAGCAGCGAACCATCGGGCGAAACCGAGAGGCCACCCCCTCCGGCGAGCGTGCCAACGCGTAGCCGTTGCGCCTCGGCGACCACGGCGTGTGACGCATCGAGGCGCTGGACGCGCAAGCCGGTCCCGCTCCTGACCAACTGGCCCAACGGGTACTCATCGACGTGGAAGCTGTCGAGCACCCACCGTGTCCCGTCGGACGCCACCTCGACGTCCAGCACCGACCACGGTGCGTGCGCGGGGTCCATCGACGGGGCCCGAGCGCCATCGCCGAGGGCACCGTCGGCACCAAGCCGGACGACGCCGCGGTCGTTGCGCTGCTGCACGGCAGCGTGCACGGCAGCGTGCACGGCAGCGTGCAC
>SLLJ01000123.1 GCA_007134165.1 Nitriliruptoraceae bacterium
ACCGCGGCCAGGACCTCGTCGCCGTGGCGGTGGAGCAGGGTCGCGAACGCCGGTGCCCAGCCCTGGCGTGCCAGGGTGACCAGCTCATCATCCGAGCGTTCGCCGTACCGCACCTGAGCCTCCGGTCAGTCGACCACGGGCAGCCGCAACCGCACCGTCGTGCCCTCGCCGGGGGTGCTGTCCAGCGTGATCCCGCCGCCGGACTGTTCGGCGAAGCCACGCACCATCGACAGCCCCAGGCCGCTGCCCTCGCTGGCCTCCTTGGTGGTGAAGAAGGGCTCCGTCGCATGGGCGAGCACCTCGGCGTCCATCCCGGTGCCCTGGTCCTGCACCTGCAGCTCCAGCTGCCCGGGTCCCTGCGCGTGCTCATCGGCCGGCAGCGCCCGGGCTGCGATGCGGATCGTGCCACCCTCCAGGCTGGCCTGCACGGCGTTGACCACCAGGCTGACGATCGCCGCGCGCAGGGCGGTCTCATCGACGTTCGCGGGAGGCAGACCGTCATCCAACTCGAAGACGATCTCACACCGCAGCCCGGCATGGCGGCGCAGGCTCGGCCGCATCTCGTCGAGCAGCGTCGGCAGGCGCACCTCGCTGGGCCGAAGCCGCTGACGGCGGGCGAAGGCCAGCAGCTTGCTGACCGCGTCCGAACCCTTCTGCGCGGCCACGGTCGCATCCGTGGCCAGGCCCTTGAGCCGCTCGTCGGTCAGGTCGAGCTCGAGCAGGCTGAGATGCCCGAGCACCACGGTGAGCAGGTTGTTGAAGTCGTGGGCCATGCCGGCGGCGAGGTGGTCGATCGCCTCGAGGCGTTCGGCCTCCGCCCGGGTCTGAGCGAGCTGGTCGTGTTCGGTCAGGTCGGTGACGCTGATCAGCAGCTCGGTCGAGTCGTCGGTGGTGCTGAGGTGGTTGGCGCGCAACTCGACGTGGATCCGCCGTCCCTGTTGGGATCGCAGCGTCACGCGTGCGGCTGCCGGTTCGCCGGCCAGGGCCGCGTCGAGCAGTTGGCGCACGGCATGGTGGTCGTCGCGCACCACCGACACCATCAGCGGCCGGTGGGTGCCCCGCACCGCCATGCCGAGCAGACGCCGGGCGTCGCGGTTGGTGCGCAGGATCATGCCGGTGGAATCGGCGGTGAGCAGCGCGACCGGTGCATGGTCGAACAGGTCCTCGGCCCGCTCGAGCAGCCGCTGCTGGCGCTGCTCGCTCTGGCGCAGCTCGTCGATCTGCATCTCGAGTTCGACCTGGTGCACCCGCAGCTCGTGCAACAGCTCGCGGGGGTCGGTCTGGGGCTGCTCGAGGGTTTCTCCCACCAGCCGTTCGGCGCGGTGCCGGTAGCGCTCGGTGCTCGAGGTAGCCGGTTGCTGGTCCGGGTCGGTGTCACTCATGACGTCTGCTCCGTGAGCTGTTCGAGTTCCCGCAGGCGGGTGACCTCGACGTGGGACACGACGGCACCTCCAGTTCTGCGATGGTGCAGGGGCCCGGCGTGCATCACGAACCACCGCGGCTCGGTGGGCGAGTGGCAGGGGTACTCGGTGCGCAGGTGCGGGCGTCGTCCGTTGAGCACCTCGCGCAGCTGCGAGGCGAGCTCGGCGACGGACGGGTCGTCGACCCCGGCGTGGTCGAGGACCTCGAGGTAGTTGGCCCCGGCACCGGTGCGGTCCCACCCGCGGGCGCCGTTGATCTCCGCGAACCGGATCCAAGCGGTGTTCACGTGGGTGATGATCCCCTGCCGGTCGAGGATCGCGATGTGTTCGGGCAGGCTGTCGATCACCGCTTGGAGTTGATGCTCAGCGGCGCGGGCCGCCGTCACGTCGGTGACGGTCAGCACCGCCCCGCCGCGGTTGGAGCGGGGATCCTCGTAGGGCCAGATCCGCAGCAGCACCTCGCGACCGTCCCGACTGTGGGCGAGGTGGCTCTGCTGCTCGCGGGTGCGCACGACCTCGCTGACCCGCTCATGGAGGTCGACGAGGTCGAGTTCGTGCGTGATGTCCCCGAAGCGCCGTCCGATGTCGCGCTCCATGAGGTTGATCAGGCCGTCGAGCGCCGTGGTGAACTTGCGCACCTGCAGTCTGTCGTCGACGAACACGGTGCCGATCCGAGTGTTGGCGAACAGGTTGTCGAGGTCGCTGTTGGCGTCGAGCAGTTCCTCGATCTTCTCCTGGTACTCGGAGTTGACCGTGTAGAGCTCCTCGTTGACCGAGTGCAGCTCCTCGTTGGTGGCCTGGAGCTCCTCGTTGGAGGCCAGCAACTCCTCGTTGGTGGCCTGCAGTTCCTCGTTGGAGGTCTCGAGCTCCTCGACCGTGGCCTGAAGGGTCTCCTTGGTGTACTGCAGCTCCTGCTCGAGGTCCTCCACCCGCCCGCTGGAGTCGGCGGCCAGCGCCTCGGCGTGTGCCACCGGCGGTGAGTTGCGGTCGGGCTTGGCGTTGGGCTCGAGGAACACCAGCGCGTACCGGCTGGCGTGCCGTCGGTCGTCGAAGGGACGCACCCGCACGTCGATCGGCCCGTCGGGCAGGTGGTCGAACACTCCCGTGTAGCGCATCTCCTCGCTGGTGCGGAACGCACGGTGGATCGCCGCACGGATCATCGTGGAGGTCGGGGCGGGCAGTAGTCGCATGAGGTCGAGGGAGGCCGCACCCGGGCGGATCGACAGGAAGCGCGAGGCGTCGCCGAACACGTGCACGAGCTCGAAGGCTTCGGTCACCATCAGGCAGGCCGGCACGTAGGCGTCGAGCAGGTGCCGGTAGACCTCCTCGGCGGCGACCTCGTCGGAGGGGCCGCTGCTGCGCGCGGTGAAGGACCGGGTGCGCGTGGGCGGGACATCGTTGCCGCGTAGGCTGCGGGGCATGGTGACGGGCCGCTCGCCCCCCTGCCGGCGGTAGACCTTCCAGCGACTGTCGACCGTGGCGAAGTCGCTGGCGAGCTCGCCGAGGTTCTCGCTCGGACCGAGGAACAGGAAGCCGTCGGGGCGCAGACCGAAGTGCAGCATCGTCAGCAGACGGCGCTGCAGAGCGGTCTCGAGGTAGATCAGCAGGTTGCGGCAGGTCGCGAGCGCCAGTCGGGTGAAGGGCGGGTCCTTGACGATGTCGTGCACCGCGAACACCACCATCCGCCGCAGGGAGGGCTCGATGGTCGCCCGCTCGCCGCGGACGGTGAGGAAGCGCTCGGCGCGAGCCTCGCCGATGTCGGCGACGACGCTCGCGGGGTAGCTGCCGGTACTCGCGAGTTCGATCGCCTCGCGGTCCACGTCTGTGGCGAAGATCTTGACCTCGCGCACGTCGTCGTGGCGCTCCATGTGCTCGGTGATCAGCATCCCGAGGCTGTAGGCTTCCTCACCGGTGGAGCAGCCGCTGACCCAGATCCGCAGCGGCTCGTCGGCGGGCAGCTCCGCGAACAGCGTCGGGATGACGGTGCGCTCGATCACCTCGAAGGCGTCGGTGTCGCGGAAGAACCGCGTGACGCCGATCAGCAACTCCTTGTGCAGGGTGGTCAGCTCCCGAGGGCTCTCGCGCAGGTGGCTGGCGTAGGCCTCGAGGTCGTCGAACTGCAGCACGGCCATGCGGCGGTCGATACGCCGGCGGATGGTGGAGGGCTTGTAGAGGCTGAAGTCGGTCCCGGTGCGTTGCTTGAGCAGCGACAGGATCGGGGCCAGCCCGCTGACCGGCGGCAGCGGTGGTGGTTGGCGCAGCACCGGGGCCCGCTCGGCCCAGGCCAGCAGCGCGGCAGGAATCTCCTCGGGAGGCAGGACCAGGTCCACCGATCCGTTCTCGATCGCGGAGCGGGGCATGGAGTCGAACCGGGCCGTGTCGGGCTCCTGGGCGATGGCGAGCCCGCCTTCGGCCGACACCTCCGCGAGTCCGCGGCTGCCGTCGCTGCCGCTGCCGCTGAGGATCACACCGACCGCCGCTTCCTGACGGTCGGCGGCCAGCGAGCGCAGGAAGATGTCGATCGGCAGGGTGGTGTGGTGTTCGGGCTTGTCCTCGAGGTGCAGCCGACCACCCTGGATCGTGGCCTGCTTGCCCGGAGGCAGCACGTAGATCGTGTCCGCCGCGGGCCGCACGCTCTCGGTCATCTTCGCGATGCTCAGATGGGTGTACTTCTCGAGGATCTCCACCATGAGGCTGGGGTGGTCGGGCGAGAGGTGCTGCACGATCATCCAGGCGAGCCCGGAGTGTTCAGGGATCGCCCGCACGAGGCGTTCGAGGGCCTCGAGTCCGCCTGCCGAGGCGCCGATGCCCACGACGACAGGGACTGCGACCTGGACGGGAGCAGGAGAGGGGTTCGCCACGTTCACCCGCCTTCTCCGGGGTGATCCGAGGGTTGTCGGCCAGGCTCCGTGCGGCCGGTCCAAGCAGCGGACGCCCGGGGAGCCGTGCCGCGGGAGCCTAGTCCTGGAAGAGGCGGGTCGACGGGAACGGACGGTTCTGGACGGTGCGGGGGCCTGGATGGGAGGTCTGCTGGGGTTGCCAACTGCTGCGTCTTGGGGTATCTTTTGGGTGTGAACAGGTGTGCGAGGGTGCGTTGTGAAACTGGCTGAGTGGGCACGGATGGAGGGCATCCATCCCAAGACTGCGTACCGGTGGCACCGTCAGGGGCAGATGCCGGTCCCGGTGGAACGCACCCCGTCGGGTTCGCTGCTGGTCCACGACCCGAAGTATGTGCGTTCAGCACGCTCGACAGGCCGGACGGTGGTGTACGCACGGGTGTCGTCCC
>SLLJ01000059.1 GCA_007134165.1 Nitriliruptoraceae bacterium
CGGGTGCGGACCAGGTCGAGCGCGGCCTGCTGGCAGACGTAGCGCAGCTCCTCGAACTGCACGGCGCACCTCCCCGACGGGGTCGGGGACGGTACCGCAGTCCGAACCGCCCGCGGCCCGGTGGATCACACGCTGGTGGTGGCCCCCACCGACGCCGAGGACACGGTGCGCGCGAACTTGGCGAGCACCCCGCGGGTGTAGCGCGGGGTCTGCGGCGCCCAGCCCTCACGCCGTCGGGCGAGCTCGGCGTCGTCCACCAGCAGGTCCATGCGGCGCTCGGGCACGTCGATGCGGATGCGATCCCCGTCGCGCACGAACGCGATCGGGCCGCCGTCGGTCGCCTCCGGGGCGACGTGACCGATCGAGAAGCCGTGGGTCGCGCCCGAGAAGCGCCCGTCGGTGAGCAGCGCCACGCTGCCGCCGAGCCCGGCGCCCTTGACCGCCGAGGTGACCGCGAGCATCTCGCGCATGCCCGGCCCGCCCTTGGGGCCCTCGTAGCGGATCACGATCACGTCACCGTCGCGGATCTGGCCGGTGAGCACCGCCTGCATCGCCTCCGACTCGTCGTCGAACACCCGCGCCGGTCCGTCGAAGCGCTGCTGCTCGGCGGTGAGTCCGGCGATCTTGACCACGGCGCCGTCCGGCGCCAGTGAGCCGCGCAGGATCGCCAGCCCACCGTCGGCGTGCAGTGGATCGCTCAGCGGGTGCACCACCTCGCCGTCGGGAGCCGGCGCCGCATACTCGGCGAGGTCCTCAGCCAGGGTGCGGCCGGTCACGGTCAACGCCTCGCCGTGCAGCAGCCCGGCACCGAGCAGCTCAGTGAGCACCACCGGCACACCCCCGATGCGGTCGAGGTCGTGCATCACGTAGCGGCCTGCGGGCTTGGTGTCGGCCAGGTGCGGGACCCGCCGGCCGATGCGGTCGAAGTCGTCGATCGACAGCTCGACCTCGGCCTCGCGGGCGATGGCCAGCAGGTGCAGCACCGCGTTGGTCGAACCCCCCACCGCCATCACCACCGAGATGGCGTTCTCGAGCGCCTCGCGGGTCACGATGCGCCGTGCCGAGCGCCCGGCGTGCAACAACCCGACCACCGCCTGCCCCGAGCGCCGAGCGAACTCGTCGCGGCGGGGATCGGGGGCTGCGGGGGAGGAGGACCCGAGCAGCGCGAGCCCCATGGCCTCGATCGCCGAGGCCATCGTGTTGGCGGTGAACATCCCCCCGCAGGCACCTTCGCCCGGGCAGGCCGCGCGTTCGATCGCGGACAACTCGGCGTCGTCGATGGTGCCGCGCCCGCGGGCGCCGACCGCCTCGAACACATCCTGGATGGTGATGTCGCGTCCGGCGTGCTGACCGGGCAGGGTCGAGCCGGCGTACAGGAACACCGAGGGGACGTCGAGCCGGACCGCGGCCATCACCATGCCCGGCAGGGACTTGTCGCAGCCGGCGAAGGTGACCAGCCCGTCGAGCCGTTCGGCGTGCACGACCGTCTCCACGGAGTCGGCGATGACCTCGCGCGAGACCAGCGAGGCTCGCATGCCCTCGTGCCCCATGGAGATGCCGTCGGACACCGCGATGGTGCCGAACTCGATCGGGAAGCCGCCGGCTTCACGCACGCCCTGCTTGGCCTGCTTGGCCAGCCGGTCCAGCGGCAGGTTGCAGGGGGTGACCTCGTTCCACGACGAGGCGATCCCGACCTGCGGGCGATCCCAGTCGTCGTCGGTCATGCCGATCGCCCGCAGCATGGCGCGGGCGGGAGCGCGCTCGTAGCCGTCGGTCACGTCGCGGCTGCGGTGCTTGGCATCGGCCATTGGGGTCCTCCTCGACTCCGGCCGGCAGTGGGTGGGTGCCGGGCCCGTCGGGCACGCTACCGTCCGCGCCGCCGATCATCGCGCGTCACAAGAGGACCACCGGTGAGCACCTCCCCCCTCGAACTCGGTCAGCGTCTGGCGGCCGGCGAGACCCTGGACGCCGCGAGCCTGGCACCCTGGGCGCTCGACGACGACGCCTTCGGTACCGGCACGATCGGGCTGCGCTGGGGCAGCTTCGCACTCGACCGCGTCACCGCCCACCTCGACTGTGATGAGCGCCACCACCAGCCCTACGGCATCGTGCACGGCGGCGTGTGGTGCGCGGTGGTGGAGTCGATGGCCTCGGTCGGCGCCGCCCTGCGGGCGATGACCACCGGTGAGGTGGTGGTCGGCGTGTCCAACGCCACCGACTTCCTCCGCGCCCACCGGACCGGCCGCGTCGACGCCGTCGCGCAACCCGTGCATGTCGGGCGCACCCAGCAACTGTGGCAGGTGGTGATCACCCGCGCCGAGGACGACAAGCCGGTCGCTCGCGGCCAGGTCCGCCTCCAACAGTTGGCCGCCGACCGCGACCTCGCCGGCCGTCAGGCTCAGCCGCCCCCGCCCGCCGCCCCTGTCTGAAGGAGCATGTCGTGAAGGTCGATGCCGTCACCTACGGCCACCCCCTGGCCGACACCCCCGCCGCTGCCGCGGACGCCGAGGCCCGCGGCTACGACGGCTGGTTCGTCAGCGAGACCGTCCATGACCCCTTGCTGGCCTGCGCGGCCGCCGGCGGGGCGGTGTCCTCGATCGAGATCGGCACCGCCATCGCGGTGGCGTTCCCGCGCAGCCCCATGCACGTGGCCTACGCCGCCCACGACCTGCAGGCACTGGCCGGCGGACGGTTCGTGCTCGGGCTCGGCACCCAGATCAAGCCCCACATCGAGCGGCGCTTCAGCGCGACGTGGTCGAAGCCCGCGGCCCGCATGCGCGAGTACATCCAGGCGCTGCACGCGATCTGGTCGGCGTGGTCGGACGGCGAGCGGCTGAACTTCCGCGGCGAGTTCACCCAGCACACCCTCATGACCCCGTTCTTCACGCCGGAGGACCACGGCCATGGCCCCCCGGCGGTGTGGCTGGCCGCGGTCGGCCCGCGCATGACCGAGGTCGCCGGCGAGGTCGCCGACGGCGTGCTGTGCCACGGGTTCTCCACCGCCCGCTACCTCGAGGAGGTGACCGTGCCCCGCGTCGAGGCCGGTGCCACGCGTGCCGGACGCTCCCGGTCGGACCTCGAGGTGGTCCAGCCGGTGTTCGCGGTGACCGGAGAGACCGAGCAGCAGATCGCCGAGGCCGAGGCGATGGTCAAGGGCCAGATCGCGTTCTACGGCTCCACTCCCGCCTACCGGGCGGTGCTCGACCTGCACGGCTGGGGCGAACTGCACGACGTGCTGCACAACCGGTCCCTGGCTGGGGAGTGGGCCAGCATGCCCGAGCTGATCGACGACGAGGTGGTGGACGCCTTCGCGGTGCGCGCCGAGCCGCATGAGGTCGGGCAGGCCATCCGGGCCCGGTTCGCTCACCTCGCCGACCGCATCAGTCTGTCGACGAGTTACGCGTTCGACCCCGACACCTGGCAGCGGGTGCTGACCGACCTGCGCGGCTGAGCCGTGGCCGCGCTGGCCGTGCTCGCCGCGGCGGTGCTGTGGGGCACGGTCGGCGCGGCGCAGGAGCTCGGGGCGCCCGAGGCCTCGCCGGCCGCCGTGGCCGCCGTGCGCTCGCTGGGGGGTGGGCTGCTGCTGGTGGCCTCGGTGCTGCTGGCACGCCGCGGCGCGCAGCTCACGGCCGTGCTGCGCGCGGCGCCCGGTCTGGCAACCGGGGCGATCGTCGCCATCAGTGTGTTCCAGCTCGGCTACCTCGCCGGCATCCGGGTCGGCGGCGTGGCGGTGGGCACGTTGCTGGGCATCGGCTCGGCCCCGATGTTCGCCGGCCTGCTCTCCCAGCTGCGCGGCCGGCCACCCGGAGGACGCTGGATGGTGGCCACCGTGGCCACCATCGTCGGTGCGGGCGCACTGCTGCTCGGTGGCGGGGAGGCGGGCACCACGCCGTTGGGGGCGGGCCTGAGCCTGATGGCTGGGGCCGCCTACGCGTCCTACACCGTGCTGGCCAAGCAGCTGCTTGATCGTGGGTTGGCGGGCCCATCGGTGATGGCCGTGATCTTCACCGGTGCCGGGCTGCTGCTGCTTCCTGTCCTCGTGGTCACCGGCGGCGGCTGGCTGCTGAGCTCGCGGGGGGCACTGACCGCACTGTGGCTGGGCGTGGCGGGCACGCTGCTCGGCTACCGGCTGTTCGCCCGAGGGCTGGCGGGGGTGGATGCCGCCACGGCCACCACGCTCACGCTTGCCGAGCCGCTCACCGCCGCACTGCTCGGCACGGTGCTGCTCGCCGAGCGTCTGACCGGCTGGGCGCTCGTCGGCGCCGGACTGCTGGCCGTAGGCCTGGTGCTGGCTGCGGTGCCGGGCGGCCCGGCTAGGCTCGACCGCCGGAGGAACGCGCATGATCACGATCGGGCTGGATCTCGGGGGGACCAACGTCACGGCGATCGCCCACGACGGTGACGAGGTGCTCGCCGCCACCAAGCACCGCACCCCCACGTCCGGCGGTCGGTCCGACGTGCTCGACCTGCTGTCCCACGCGGTCGACGCGACCATGGCCGCTGCCGGCCTCAAGCGCAAGCACATCGCCGCCGTGGGGGTCGGCTCGCCCGGCATCGTCACCGGAGGCACGGTGGGCAACGCCTCCAACGTCCCGGGCTTCCAGTTGCGCTTCGCGCTTGACGAGGAGGTCGCGGCGCGCACCCGACTGCCGGTGCGCGTCACCAACGA
>SLLJ01000062.1 GCA_007134165.1 Nitriliruptoraceae bacterium
CGAGTCGGGCGCTGGCGGGGCAACTCCCTCAACCACCGGCGCCGGTCGGGCGAACGCACCACCGAAGAGATCGATGTGGTCGGCATGACCCGCGGGCGCGTGACCCTTGTCGGTGAGGTGAAGTGGACCTCGAGGCCGCTCGGGGAGCGGACCCTGCACGACCTTGCCGCGTACAAGATCCCTGCGCTGGCCCAGCACGGGTGCAACCTGGCCAGCAGGCTGACAATCGTGCTCGTCAGCCGATCGGGCTACTCCGAGGGCCTGCGCGCCCGAGCTCAGGAGGACGAAGCACTCGTGCTCGTCGACGTCGAGGCCATGCCCTCTGCGGTGGATCGGTCTGCGCGCGAGGAGGAGGAGTTCGTGCCCGGAGGGCTCGCGGCCGCGACGCGTCCTCCACTTCGCTCCACCCATGCGCCCCAAAGCCCTCTGATCCTGCGGCCTGGCGCGCCGAAGGCGGCGGCAACGTGGCACCTCGACGTCTTGTCGGTCTCGAACCGGCTGGTCCCTGCCAGTCCGAGAACCGCGTCTGACCATGCCGTTCGGTCCGAGGAACGTTGACGGTGGAGGCTCAGGGTCGTAGAGTGGCGCGAAGTGGAGGGATTTCCCACTCGGTTGCCGGACGCCGCCGTCCAGGACCGCGAGACGAGGGGATGTCGAACCGGTGTTCCTCGGAGAGCACCAGCACTCGCTGGACGCCAAGGGTCGGGTGATCCTGCCTGCGCGCTTCCGCGAGGAGCTCGCCGGGGGCCTCGTGTTCGCTCCGTCCCAGGAACGCTGCATCGACGTGTATCCCCGCGAGACCTTCGAGCACCGCGTCGCCGAGCTGCGCCAGCTGCCCCGCGAGAACCAGCGGGCACGGGACTACCTGCGCATCCTGCTCGCCGGGGCCCACGAGGAGACGCCCGACGCCCAGGGACGGGTCACCATCCCGCCACGGCTGCGCGAGTACGCCGGACTCGCCCGGCTGCTCAGCGTCAACGGGGCCGGCGAGCGGGTCGAGATCTGGGACCGGGAGACCTGGGTGGAGTACCGCGCACGGGTCGAGCCGGCCTTCGCCAGCCTCGACGGAACGTTCCTGCCGTGACGCGACCTCCGAGCACTGCCGCCCACGTCCCGGTCCTGCTCGACCGGGTCGTTCAGTTGCTCGTCGACGCCCCGCCCGGCCCGGTGGTGGACGCCACGCTGGGAGCCGGGGGCCATGCCCGGGCCGTGCTGGAGGCCCGTCGGACCCGCCACGGCCACGCCGAGCTGATCGGCATCGACCGCGATCCCGACGCGCTCGAGCTGGCCGCCTCGCGCCTGGCCGATCTCGGTCCCGACGTCGAGGTGGCGCTGCTGCGGGCCCGCTTCGACGCGCTGGAGAGCCTCCTCGACGAGCGCGGCACCGAGCGTGTCGCGGGGGTGCTGTTCGACCTCGGCCTGTCCTCGATGCACGTCGACCGGGCCGAACGCGGTTTCAGCTACCGCCACGACGGGCCGCTGGACATGCGCATGGACCCGGCCACGCCCCGCTCGGCCGCCGACCTGGTCAACGAGCTCGACACCGCCGAGCTCGCCCGGCTGATCGGCCGCTACGGCGAGGAGCCGATGGCCGGACGCATCGCCACCGCGATCGTCGCCGCCCGACCGGTCACCCGCACCGTCGAGCTGGCCGAGCTCGTACGCGACGCCATCCCGGCCGCCCGTCGCCGTCGCGGCGGCCACCCCGCCACCCGCACCTTCCAGGCCCTGCGCATCGCCGTCAACGGCGAGCTCGAGGCTCTGGAGGCGGTGCTGCCCGTCGCCATCGAGCGGCTCGCCGTCGACGGGCGCTGCGTGGCCATCAGCTATCACAGCCTGGAGGACCGCCTCGTCAAGCGGGCCTTCGCCGACGCGGCCCGCAGGTGCACCTGCCCGCCGGGACTCCCGGTGTGCGCCTGCGGCCGCGTCCCCCTTGTCGACCCCCTGGTGCGCCGGCCGGAACGGCCCGAGCCCGAGGAGGTCGCGGTCAACCCCCGTGCCAGCGCCGCGCGGCTGCGTGCCGTGCGCCGACGTCCGGAGCAGCCGTGAGCGCCGTCACCGCCCCCCTGCGTCCCGCCCGTGCGAAGCCGGTGGCCCGGCCCCGCGCCCAACTGCGGGTCGTCACGCCGCCCCGCCGACGCCACACCCTGGTCTACCTGCTGGCGGTCGTGGCCACCGTTGCCGCCGGGGTGTTCGGGGCGGTGACGCTCAACGCCTTGGCGGCCGGTGCGGCGGTGGAGGTCCGTGAGCTCGAGGCCGCAGTGGTCACGGCCGAGCGCAGCTACGCCCAGCTCGTCGCCGAGGTGGCTGCGCTCGAGGACCCCGAACGCATCCGCACCGCCGCGCTCGAGTTCGGGATGCTGCCCGCCGGGCCGGGTCGCTACGTCGAGTTGACCCGCAACCTGCCCGCCGACGGGGCCGTGCGCGGCGCGGAGGTCGAGCCGAGGACCACCGACCCGATCAAGCCTCTGCTGACGATGGAGCGCTGAGGAAAGGCGCCGCCATGACCGGCCAACCGCGACGACCCCCGGCGGCGAGCACGCCGCGGGTCGCCCGTGACGTCGCCCAGGCTCTGGGCACCCGGCGCATCCGCATCGCCCTGGTGATCTATGGCCTGGCCATGGCGCTGGTCGTCGGGCAGTTGGCCTACATCCAGCTGGTTCAGGGGGAGAGCTACGCCGACCGGGGGGTGCGCCAGCGCGCCCGGACCCTGGACCTGCCCGCCACCCGGGGGCGGATCTACGACCGCGACGGCCAGGTGCTGGCCACCTCGGTGCCCAGCGCCACCCTGTTCGCCGACCCACGCGCCTACCGGCCGGACACCACGCCCGATGGGCAGCCCGTGCCCCCTGCCGGCGACGCCGGCGAGGTCGCCGCAGCACTTGCCCCCCTGCTCGAGCGCGACGTGGACGAGCTCACCGCGCTGCTCGAGCGCGACGCCCACTTCGTGTACCTCGCCCGGCAGGTCGACTGGGAGCTCGGTGAGCAGGTGCTCGAGCTCGAGCTGCCCGGCATCCAGCGGCTCGACGAGCCGCGCCGGGTCTACCCGGCCGGCGGGCTGGCCGGCCAGGTGGTCGGGTTCACCGGCATCGACGGCGACGGGTTGCAGGGCCTCGAGGTCGGCTACGACGAGGTGCTGCGCGGTCAGCCCGGGACCCTGGCGGTCGAACGCACCCCGGGCGGCCTGGAGATCGCGTCCGGGGTGCGCGAGCTCGAACCCCCGGTCGTGGGCACCGATCTCGTGCTGACCATCGACCGCGAGATCCAGCATCTCGCCGAACGTGCGGCCGAGGAGGCGGTCGAGACCCACGAGGCCGCCGGAGCGGGCATCGTGGTGCTCGAGGTGGGTACCGGCGAGGTGCTGGCGATGGCCAGCGCTCCCGGCTTCGACCCCAACCACCGGCGCTCGGGCGACGAGGACCGGTGGCGCAACCGGGTCGTGACCGATGTGTTCGAGCCCGGTTCGACCCAGAAGGCGCTGACGGTGGCTGCCGCGATCGACGCCGGCGTGGTCGCAGCCCATGACATGCGCTCGGTTGCCGATCGTGTCACCGTTGGTGGACACACGTTCACCGATGCCTACCGTCGCCCGACCATGGACCTCAGCGTTGCCCAGATCATGGAGCGCTCCAGCAACGTGGGCACCATCGAGCTCGCCCAAGAGCTCGGTCCCGACCGGCTCGAGACGGCACTGCGCGACTTCGGCTACGGCAGCCGGCTGGGAACCGGTTTCCCCGGTGAGTCGGCAGGGCTGCTGATGCCCCACGAGCAGTGGTGGGGGACCTCGCTCCCCACGATCGCCATCGGCCAGGGCGTGGCCGTCACGCTGCTGCACCTTGCCCACGGCTATGGAGTGCTGGCCAACGACGGCATCGCGGTCGCGCCCCGGCTCATCCGCGGCACCGTCGACGAGGACGGCCGGCTGACCCCTTCCGCGCCGCCCCGGCCCCGGCGGGTGGTGGGCGCCGACACCGCCCGGGACGTGAGTCGCATGCTGGTCGCCGCGGTCAGCGGTGAGCACGCCACCGGGACCCGGGCTGCCGTGCCCGGCTACCAGGTCGCGGGCAAGACCGGCACCGCGCGCAAGCCCGACCCGGTCAACCGCGGCTACTCCGACCAGTACGTGGCCGCCTTCGTCGGCTACGCCCCGGCGCACGATCCCCAGCTGGTCGTGGCGGTCATGGTCGACGAACCCAGTACCTCCATCTTCGGCGGTGTGGTCGCCGCCCCGGTGTTCCGAACGGTCATGGAGGCGGCGCTGGTTGCCCGCCGCCTTCCGCCCGACGAGGTCCCCGACTCGCTCGACGACGCGCTGCTCGACGCCCGGCAGGCTGCGCTGGAGGCCCGGCAGGCCGCGCTCGATGCCGCGCAGCTCGAGGGACCGGCCACCGACGCCGACAACCCGGCCTCGCCGCCGGTGGGCAGCCCCGCTGGCGGCGACGGAACCTCGGTGGCCGAGGACGACGGTCCGGGAGACGACGACTAGCAGACCGAGGGGGACGCCGGCGAGGCTGCCGAGCCCTGATGGTCGACCGGAGGTGCTCGGGATGCGAGCTCCACGCCGTTAGGCTGCCCGGTCGACGTGCCCCCCGGCGACGCCGGTCATCGACCCCGATGCCCAGAACCCGCCCAACCC
>SLLJ01000131.1 GCA_007134165.1 Nitriliruptoraceae bacterium
CTCGGTCCGGTCCCAGGGCATCGGCTGGCGGGTGCCGGTGTCGGCGGCGGCCCCCGGATCGAGGTCGGCGCCCAGACCCAGCTCGTCGCCGTAGAACAGCGAGGGCACCCCGGGGAAGGGGAGCAGCCACACCAGGCCGACATGGCGCCGCGCGCGGTCGCCGGCGACCCAGGCCCAGCGCAGCGTGTCGTGGGAGCCGAGCAGGTTCATCCCGTGGACCACGCTGCGCCAGGGCAGCTGCCCGCGCACCAGGTCCATGGTCCAGGCCGTGGTGGCACCGTCGCGGCGCACGATCGGGGCGGGCGGGCCGAGCAGCCGGGCCTCACGCTGCGGATCCTTGAGCCAGGTCCACACCGGCCGCGTGAACCCGGTGTAGTCCATCGTGCCGTGCCACCCGTCCCCCTGGAGGTCCGCGGTGGCATCGTGACAGTGCTCGGCGAGCAGGTAGCGGTCGTCACCGAAGGCCCGCAGGGTCGCGAGCAGTGCCTGCTGCATCGCCGAGGAGCGGTCGACCTCCCCGAGACGAGCGGCCATGTTGGCCGCGTCGATGCGCCAGCCATCGAGGTGGAAGGGCGCGTCGAGGTAGCGCGCCGCGACCGAGCCCGGGCCCTCGTACAGCCGACGGCGCAGCTCCGGATCCCGGTGGTCGAACTTGGGCAGGCTCGGTGCGTCCCGCCAGGCGTGGTAGTGGTCGGGCCGCTCGATGAAGTGGTAGAAACCGGCCTCGTCGGCGCCGGGGTCGGTCTGGGCGGCGAGGAACCACGGATGGGTGGAGCCCGAGTGGTTGAGGGTCAGGTCGCCGATCAAGCGCAGTCCGTGCTCGTGCAGCACCCGCGCGAGCTCGGCCAGCGCCGTATCGCCACCGAGCATTTCGTCCACCGCGTCGAAGCTCGCGGCGTTGTAGCGGTGGTTGTGCACGGAGGGGAAGAACGGGGTGAGGTAGACGCCACTGACGCCGAGCTCGAGCAGGTGGTCGAGGTGCGCGGCGATCCCGGGCAGGTCCCCCCCGTACAGCTGACGCATCGACGCCGGCGCCCGGGTGGCCACCGGGTCGCCCCAGGCGGCGGGCTCGGCCCAGTCCGGCCACCGGTCGCACGCTCCGGCCCGGGCGAAGCGGTCGGGGAAGATCTGGTAGAGCACGGCGTCGGCGACCCAGGCCGGCGGGGGCGGGTGGGCCACCAGCGCGTAGTCCCAGGTGTCGGGCACGTCGTGCTCGACCATGCCGAGCTGGGTCAGCCAGCCTGAGTGCGCAGGGCCGTGCAGTTCGAAGCGGTAGCGCTGGACGGGGTTGACCTGGTGCACCTGCGCCTCGTAGACGTCCACGGCCGAACCACGCAGGATGCGAGTCGCGGGGGCGTAGACCGGTTCACCGTCCTCAACGCTGCGCAGGGTGACGGTCTGGATACCGGCGCTGTGCGGGACCTCGACCCGCACCGCAGTGTGCTGGCCGAGCGCTGGGGTCGCCACCACCGCGCCGGCGGGGGTGCTGACCGAGGCCGGCGAGCCGTCGTGGTGGGGAGCATGCGGCGCGTCGAGTCGGTCGTGCACGTCAGCCCTTCACCCCGCCGGCGGTCAGGCCCGAGACGACCCAGCGCTGCAGGAACAGGAACAACACCAGGGTCGGCAGCGAGCCGATCAGGGCCCCGGCGGCGAACGGGCCCCACTGCTGACCGTAGTTCTGGTCGATGAAGCGGAACAACCCGGTGGCTAGGGTCTGGTTGGCATCCGCCTGGCCGAGCAGGATGCTGGCGAGGATGAACTCGTTGAACAGGAAGATGAACGACAGCAGCCCGGCAACCACCAGGATCGGAGCGGACAGCGGCAGGATGATGCGCACGAAGATCTGCCCGTGGGTCGCCCCATCGACCAGGGCGGACTCGTCGAGATCCTTGGGCACGGTGTCGAAGAAGCCCTTCATCAGCCAGGTGTTGGTGCCCAGCGCCCCGCCGAGGTAGACGAGGAACAGTCCGAGCTGGGTGCCGAAGCCCAGCTGCGGGAAGTAGTTGGCGACGTTGACCATGAACAGGAAGATCGCGACGTTGGCCAGCAGCTGGGGGAACATCTGCACCAGCAGGATCGTGAGCAGCCCCGGACGACGGCCGGCGAAGCGCAGCCGCGAGAAGGCGTAGGCGGCCATGGCCGACAGGATCATGTTGGCGAACGCCGCGCCGCCGGCGATCTTCAGCGAGTTGCCCAACCACGTCCAGTACGGCGTGGCCTCGAACAGCGTGGTGTAGTTGGCGGTGGTCACCTCGCGAGGGAGCAGCTGCGAGCCCTGCAGGGTCGCGGTCGGCGAGAACGACGCAACCACGACGAAGTAGGCGGGCAGCAGCGCGAACAGTACGCCGAGCACCGCGACGAGGTAGCGCCAACCGACCTCGCGCACCCAGCGCCGGCCCTGGGGCCCGGTCGATCCGGCAGCGCTCAGGTCGGTGGCGCGGGCGGCGCCCGCGTTCCCGGTGGTGGGCACGGCAGCCATCAGTTGATCTCCTCGAGCGTCGCGGTGCGCGTGAAGCCGATCCAGCTGAACACGGCCACGAGCAGGAAGATGATCGACGACACCGCGGCCGCCAGGCCGAAGTCCTGCCCACGGCCGCCCTCGAAGGCCAGCCGGTAGCTGTAACTGATCAGGATGTCGGTGTGCCCGGCCGGGGTCGGCGTTCCCTGGATCGGGGGTCCACCGCCGGTGAGCAGGTACACGACGTTGAAGTTGTTGAAGTTGAAGGCGAACGAGGCGATGAGCAGCGGGCCCACCGCGACCAGCAGCAACGGCAGGGTCACCTTCTGGAACGCCTGCCACCCGCTGGCACCATCGACGAACGCCGCCTCCTTGACGTCGGCGGGGATCGCCTGCAGCGCGCCGGTGGTGATCAGGAACATGTAGCCGAAACCCAACCACAGGTTGACCAGCAGCACGGAGAACTTCGGCAAGGCTCCGGCGAACGCCTGGCTGGTCAGCCACGGCACCGACAGGTTGAACATCCGGTTGATGGGGCCGAAGGAGGTGTTGAGCAGCCCCTGCCAGATCAGCGCGGTCATGAACGAGGGCAGCGCGTAGGGGATGATCAGCAGCGAGCGGGTCACCCGGCGCAGCTTCATGCGCGGGTCGTTGAGCGCCAGCGCGAGCCCGAGCCCGAGCACGAAGGTCGAGACCACCGACAGCACCGCGAAGGCGAAGGTCCAGAGGAACACGCGCAGGAACGGACCGCGGATCGCCGCCGAGGTCAGCACGCGCTCGTAGTTGCCGAAGCCGATCAGCGTGCGGTACCCGGGCCGCAG
Organism: Nitriliruptoraceae bacterium; assembly: GCA_007134165.1. Classification (GTDB taxonomy): domain Bacteria; phylum Actinomycetota; class Nitriliruptoria; order Nitriliruptorales; family Nitriliruptoraceae; genus SKJO01. Next base: position 3,280 of record SLLJ01000131.1, read on the forward strand.
CTGGGTGCCGTCCTCGGCGGTGAAGGTGCCCTCGACGGCGGTGTAGACGGTGCCATCGACGAGGTCGATGAGCACCCCACGCTCCGCGTCGTACTCGAGGCGCTGCACGGCGGCGGCGGCGGTGGAGAAGGTCTGCACGCTGATCGCCGCAGCGTCCTCACCCGGCTCGAGCGCGTCGGGGTCGGTCACCGGGACCGAGAACTCGAGCACCTCCTGCTCGCGAAGCTGGGCCTCGCCCAGCGTCAGCGGCCGGTAGCGCTCCAGCACCACACGGTCCATACCCTCACCAGCGATGTCGGCGTCGGTGACCTCGGTCAGGCCGTCCTCGGTACCCAGGAACTGCTGGCCGTCGGGGTCGGTGAGCAGCAGGGCCAGGGACCCGTCGGCGTCGTCGACCAGCGGCACCGACTGGTAGCGGGTGGACTCGGGGGGCACGGTGATCGAGTCGGAGACGAGCCGGTCGATCGCCTGCTCGCGGGTGAGCACGTTGCCGGTGCCGTAGTTCGTGAACCCGATGTAGGCGGTGTAGAGCACCGGGTAGACCTGGAAGATGAGCAGTGCGATCGTGCCGGGGATGAGGAACTTCAGCGGCAGCGTGCGCTTGGACAGGTACACCACGTCGAGCGCGAGCGTGGCGATCACCACCACCGCGATCGGCGTCCAGGCCCGCTCGGGCACGAGGCTGATCAGCACGTACAGGGCGGTGGCGTTGATCACGCCGAGGAACGTGAGCTTGGCGATCAGGCCGAGCAGGCTGCCGGAACCGACCCGCGCGCCGAGCCGATCGGCGTAGGAGGCGCGGGGTGGGGCACCCCCCGCAGTTCCCGGCGCTCGCGGGCGGGTGTCGTGGCTCGGCATCTGGGGATCTCCCGGGCGAGGTGACGAGGTGGTGGCGGGTGGTGAGGTGACGAGGTGGTCAGGTGGTGACAGCGCGCGGGGGCGGCGCACACGATATGCGCGCCGCCCCCGTCAAGGGTGGATCAGGTGTCGATCAGGTTGCGGACCTGCTCGGCCGCCTCCTCGAAGGACTGCACGGGGTCGTTGCCCGACAGGATGTTGGTGTAGGCGTTGGTCCAGGCCTCCCACACCGAGCCCATCTGGGGGATGGCCGGCATCGGGGCACCGGTGGCGCCGGCGGCGCCGAAGCCGGCGACGATCGGGTCGTCGGCGACCGACTCGAAGGCGCTGATCAGCGCCGGCGGGCGGTTGCCGGCCTCGTAGAGCTCGAGCTGCGCGTCCTCTGCACCCATGAAGTCGAGCACGAAGGTGCGGGCGGCGAGCTCGTTCTCCGCGAACGCGGACACCATGAAGCCCTGCACGCCGACGAACGGACC
>SLLJ01000061.1 GCA_007134165.1 Nitriliruptoraceae bacterium
AGACGATCGCGGGCATGCTCGACGCGTTCCGCTGCCGCCTCGCGCCAGGTCTGGACGAGCCGCTCGAGGTGTTCCTCGGCCTGCTCGGGCGTCGGGGCCCCGCCACCGAGGCGGGCGGGGACCCACCAGGCCCCGCGAGGCATACCGTCGGGGTAGGTGCGTTGCACTTCGTCGAGCAGCGCGGCGGTACGGCGGCGCAGTTCGTCGGTCACCGCGTCAGGGTCGTCGTCGCTACCGGGGTGCAGCGGCTGGCCGTAGGCGACCACCACCGGCAGCCGCCACGACCAGCGCGGACGCCGTCCGACGGTGTGGAAACGGTGCGAGCCCCACGACACGCACGGGATCAGCGGGACCCCGGCGTCCGCCGCCATGCGGGCGGCCCCGGACTTGTAGGGAAGCAGTTCGAAGGAAGGGCTGACCGTCTGCTCCGGCAGCACCAGCACCAACTCGCCCTGCCGCAGTGCCGACACCGCGCTGGCCAGAGCGGCCGACCCGGCCCCCCGGTGCACCGGGATGTGATCGGCGCGGCGCATGAAGAACCCGAACACCGGGGTGCGGAACAGCGACTCCTTGGCCAGGATGCGCACCGGACGCCCCCACCCGAGGTAGGGGGCGTGGCCGACCGTGAAGAAGTCCCAGAACGAGGTGTGGTTGGCGGCCAGGACACCACCACCGGCGCGCGGGACGTGGTCGAGCCCTCGGGCACTCACCTTCCAGCGCTGCACCCGCATGAGCGCAAATGCGAACCAGGCCGCGAAGCGGTACAGCCAGCTCGCGGCCGGGTTGCGGGGATCGACGGGCAGAGGCACGGGCGGACTTAGGGTCGGCGATAGCGGCGGCCGCGCCGGAGCCTAGACCCGCGGCCGATCCCGTGCCGTCGCCGGATCGAGGCCCGCCCCCGGAGGATGCGGCGCGGACCGGGACAACGCGCACAGCGACGGCGGCCGAACCCCCATCAGGTTCGGCCGCCGGGCCAGCACGCTGCACCCGCCCGCGGACGCCACGGCGGTCGCTCGCGCAGCCCGTACCACGGAGGCACGAGCGCGCACCATCGCGCGAAAGGTGCGCCGAAGCGCTTCCGCGGAAGCGGCCAAGAGCGCACGGCGACACTGACCGTGCGATCAACGCACGCCACATGGCCACAGCCCGGCCCCCGGAGGACGCGGCGTACGCAGCCGGTCACCAGTGACCGGCTCAGTACGCCACATCGGTCGAAGCCCGGCGGCTGGCCGCACACGCCCCGGTGCGGGCCCGCCGGGTTCAGGGCGGCGGCGCCCCTCCCCCAAGCCGGGCGGGTACCCACCAGGCGCCACGCGGCGCCCCGTTGGGGTAGTCATGCTGGGCCTCGTCCAGCATCCGGCGCATCTGCGACTCGAGCTGCCGGGTCGCCACCTCGACGTCGTCGTGGGGGCCGACCTCGAGCGGTGGACCGAAACGGATCTCCACGGGCAGACCGACCGCCTCACGCCAGCGGAAGGCGTGGCCGGTGGTACTGACCCGCTGGGTGCCCCAACTCACGCTCGGCACCACGGGGACGCCGGCCTGCTGGGCCATGCGCACCGCCCCGGTGCGCAACTCGAGCAGTTCGAAGCTCAGCGAGATGCGACCCTCGGGGGCGACCATCACGAGGTCGCCGTCGCGCAGGGCCTCGACCGCCACACTCGCGGGCCGACGACCCGGTACGCCGGGAACCGCGGGGGCGCCGGGTCGGGCACGCTCGACGGGGATGGCGTCGGCCAGCCAGGCCAGCAGTGCAAAGCCGCGCGAGTCCCACAGCTCACGGATGGCCAGGAACCGGCACGAGCGGCCCAGCTGCCGGTAGACGGGGACCATGGTCAGGATCAGGTCGAAGTGGCCGGTGTGGTTGAAGACCAGCACCGCCCCACCCCGCCGGGGGACGTGCTCGACGCCACGGACCCGGATCCGCAGGCGCAGCAGCCACACCGCGAGCAGCACGTGCACGGCGATGAATCTGAACCGCCAGGTACAGCGGGGACGCTCCCGCCGTCGGATCATGACGCGGCCGCACCGGACTCGTCAGGCCCGGAGTCGCCCGCGGCGTGCTCCCATCGCTGGGCCCGACGCCGGTGCTCGGCGAGGACCTCGGCGTGGGGTGGCGCGCCGCCGCCGAGTCGGGCGGGGACCCAGGGCGCACCCGCCGGCGTGCCGTCCGGGTAGTGCTCCTGCTCCTCGTGCAGCAACTCGGTCATGACCCGCTGGAGCCGGGCGGTCACCTCGACGGGGTCATCGTCAGGGGCGACCCAGATCGGCTCGCCGAAGCGCACGATCACCGAGATGCCGGTGACCAGGCGCCGCCCGCCGCCCTTGGTGGCGAAGCGCTGCGAGCCCCAGCCGACGGCGGGGATCACCGGCACCCCCGCCTGCTGGGCGGCACGCACCGCGCCGGTGCGGAAGGGCAGCAGTTCCAACGACGGAGAGATCGTCTGCTCCGGGGCGATGGCGACGAAGTCCCCGGCCGCCAGCGACTCAATCGTGGCGTCGAAGGCCCCCGACCGGGCCGAGGCCGACTCGCGGTCGACCGGGACCGCCCCCGCCCAGCGCGCCGCCCACCCGGTCCAGCGGCTCGACCAGATCTCGCGCTTGGCCAGGAAGCGAACCGGACGGCGCAGCCGTCGGACGATCGGCCAGCTCAGCAGCAAGAAGTCGACGTAGCTGTGGTGGTTGAACGCGAGCACGGCCCCGCTGCGGCGGGGCACGTTGCCAAGCCCCCGTACGATCACCCTCCAGCGCGCAAGGTTCACGCCGACGATCACGATCGCCGCGAGGACGCGCCACCGGAGGGTCAGACGTTGAGGAGCCGACATGGCGCAGAAGCCTAGGCGAGTCACCCCCGGCCTGGCCACGGGAAGCTTCCTCGGCGTGCCGACCGCCACGCTCGACGAGCTCGCGCCCGACACCGTGGTGATCGTCGGAGCACCCTTCGACTGGGGCGCGACCCACCGGCCGGGCGCGCGTTTCGGCCCGGCCGCGATCCGTGCCGGCGACTACCTGCCGGCCGACGGACGCCGCCCCCACCTGACCGCCGGGGTCGACCCGCTGGTCGAACTGCCGGTCGTGGACGTCGGCGACGTGCCCCTGCCAATCGGCTACGTCGAGCCCTCCCTGGAGGCGATCGTCGAGGTCGTCGCCGCAATCGCAAACCGTGGCGCCGTACCGGTCGTGCTCGGCGGCGACCACACGATCACCTTCGCCGGCGCCACCGGCGTGGCCCGAGCGCACGGTGCGGGACGGGTCGCCCTGATCCACTTCGACGCCCACGCCGACACCGGTGAAGAGCACTTCGGCCACCTGCACGGCCACGGCACGCCGATGCGCCGACTGATCGAGTCGGGCGCCGTCCCCGGCCACCGCTTCGTACAGATCGGCCTGCGCGGCTACTGGCCTCCGCCCACGACCGTGGCCTGGATGCGTGAGCAGCGGATGCGCTCGTGGTCGATGCAGGCCTGCGTCGAGCGCGGACTCGATGCCGTGGTCGACGACGCGGTGGCTTCGGCCACGGCCGAGGATGCGGCCGGCGTGTACGTCTCGGTGGACATCGACGTGGTCGATCCGGGTGCGGCTCCGGGAACGGGAACCCCCGAACCCGGCGGCCTGCAGCCCCGCGAACTGCTCGACACCGTGCGGCGGCTGGGCCGTGAGTGCCACGTGATCGGCGCCGACCTCGTCGAGCTGGCCCCGCATTACGACCAGCCGATGGACCTGACCTCCCGGCTCGCCAACCGCCTGGTGCTCGAGCTGCTGACCGGGATGGCCGAGCGCCGCCGGACGGCGGCCGGACGAGACCCCGACCCCGACCGGCTACTTCCACCCGACTGACCGCCGCCGGCTCAGGCCTCGAGCAGTTCGTCGACGGCATCGAGCAGGCGATCGACGTTGGCGTGGGTGGCTCCCTCGCCCATCAGCCCCACCCGCCAGGCGCGCCCGGCGAAGGCGCCCAGTCCGGCGCCGACCTCGATGCCGTGCTCGGTGAGCAGCCGGCGGCGCAGCGCTGCCTCGTCGATGTGGTCCGGCCACGCGAAGGCGGTGAGCTGGGGGAGCCGGTGGCCGTCCTCGGCCAGCAGCACCGCGTCGCGATCCCCGAGGTGCTCCTGGAACAGCCGGCCGACCTCGGCGTGCCGTGCCCAGCGGCTGGCCAGGCCCTCCTCGAGCACCAGGCGCAGGCCCTCGTGCAGGCCCAGCAGGGCGCTGATCGGCGCGGTGTGGTGATAGGCACGCTCCGCGCCCCAGTAGCGGCGCACCGCCGAGACGTCGAGGTACCACGAACCCACCGGGGTGGTGCGTGCGGCCAGTACCGCCTCGGCGCGGGGACCAAAGGTGATCGGCGCGAGGCCCGGGGGCACCGACAGGCACTTCTGGGTGCCGCTGACCACCACGTCGAGGTGCCAGGGATCGGTTTCGAGGGGTACCCCGGCCAGCCCGGTGACCGAGTCCACGACCAGCAGCGTGTCGGTTTCGGCCAGCAGCCGCCCGATGTCCTGAAGCGGCTGGTGGGCGCCGGTGGAGGTCTCGGCATGCACCAGCGCAACGAAGCGGGCGTCAGGATGCGCATGCAACGCCTGCTCGACCTGCTCGG
>SLLJ01000250.1 GCA_007134165.1 Nitriliruptoraceae bacterium
GGCCCCGACGGGCTGCCCGAGGCCGGCTTCGACCGTTCGAGCCTCAAGAGCCAGATGGGCTGGGACCTGCTCCCCGGCACCCTGGCCCGCGCGGTGCGGTGGGCCGACCGCTACCAGCTGCCGATCGTGGTCACCGAGCACGGCATCGCCGACGACGCCCAGCCCGACCGGCAGCGGGAGTGGTTCCTCCAGGAGTCGCTGGCCGGCCTGTCCGAGGCGATCGAACACGACGTCGACGTGCGCGGGTACCTGCACTGGTCGCTGATGGACAACTTCGAGTGGGCGCAGGGCTTCCGGCCGCGGTTCGGGCTGTACCGGGTGGACTACGACACCCAGGAGCGCACGCTGACCGCCGGCGGTGAGCGCTACCGCGACATCATCGCCGCGAACCGTCCGACGCCGCCCGGGTGATGCGCTCCAGCGCCACCGCGACGTGCTCGGTGGTGGTGCGGTGTGAGAGCACCACCAGGCGCAGCGTGACCCGCCCGTCGATGCGGGTGGAGGACAGGCGCACCCGGCCGTCGGCGTTCACTGCCCTGAGCAGCGCATCCTGCGCGGCATCGTCCCCCGGTCCGCGGAAGGTCACGATCGACAGGTCGGGGGCCCCCACCACCTCGACGTGCGGGCAGTCCTCCAGCGCCCGCCCGGCCAGTTCGGCGAGGTCCAGGGCGCGGTCCAGCGCGGCCCGGAAGGCGTCGACGCCGTGCACGGCCAGCGGCAGCCACAGCCGCAGCCCCCGCCAGGCGCGGGTCAGTTCCGGACTGATGGCGCTGAAGTCGGGCAGGGCGTCGAGATCCTCGGCGGTGTCGCGCAGGTAGTCGGCGTCCTCGTTGAACGCGTGGACGAGGTCGCCGCGCTCGCGCACCACCAGCGCCCCGGTGCCAAACGGCAGGAACAGCGACTTGTGGGGGTCGAGGGTGATCGAGTCGGCCTGCTCGATGCCGGCCAGCCGGTGACGGCCGCGCTCGGTGAGCTGGAAGAAGCCGCCGTAGGCCGCATCCACGTGGAACCAGACCCCGGTCTGCCGCGCCACCTCGGCCAGGGCGGGCAGCGGATCGACGGCACCGGTGTTGGTGGTGCCGGCCGCCCCCACCACCGCGATCGGCCGCAGGCCGTCGGCCAGGTCCTGCTTGATGGCGACGCGAACTGCTTCGGGATCCAGACGCAGCCCGTCGGCGGTCGGACACACCCGCACGTGCTCGCCGCGCAGCCCGGCGATGCGGGCGGCCTTGCGCACCGAGGCGTGCGCGTGCTCGCCGACGTAGAGGGTGGCCAGCTGCGGCGCGCCCGAGGCCAGGCGTTCCCGCGCGGCGACCACGGCGGCGAGGTTGGCCATCGAGCCCCCGGAGGTGAGCACCGCCTGAGCCCGCTCGGGCAGCCCGAAGCGCTCGGTCATCCAGCGCAGCACGCTCTGCTCGAGGGCGACCGCCGCTGGCGCAAACCCGGGCAGCCCGGTGTAGCGGTTGGCCACGGCGGCGATGAGTTCGGCCAGCCCGGCGCTCAGCAGCCCGGAGCCGGGGATGTAGCCGAGCTCGCCGCCGGCCGCGTTGCGGTCCCCGGTTGCGAGCACCGCGCGCAGGGTGTCCAGCGCCTGCTCGACGGCGACGGGTTCACCGGGCCGGGAGGCCAGCAGCTCGTCGACGAGGTCCTGCCCGCGGGGATGACCGGTCACCGCAGCGCGGTCCGCGCCGGCGAGCAGTTCGGCCACGAGCTCGCCGACTCGGGCAAGCAGTTCGTCGGTCTGCTCGGCCGGAGGGTCGAAGGCGGTCAGGTGCACGGGCGGCCTCCTTTCGATCGGGACGGCATCTGGGCGGGACGGCATCTGGGCGGGATGAAGCAGCGACGGTAATGATCCGAACGTCATTGTCGGTCAAGACCTCGAAAGGCACGACGCTCTGTCCGATATGCTCGATTCGAAGCAACAATCTGTCGTCAGATCGGTGAGATCATGGCTGCCGTGTCGTTCGCCGCGGATCAGGTCGACCTGGCGCTGCTGCGCACGCTGCGTGAGGACGGTCGGCAGTCGGTCTCCGCGCTGGCCCGGGACCTGCACCTGTCACGCTCGGCGGTGCACCAGCGACTCGAGCGCCTCATCGACGCCCGGGTGCTGCTCGGCTTCACCCCCCGGGTCGATTCCCGTCCGCTGGGCAACACCATCGCCGCCTGCGTGCTGCTCACCGCCGGGCAGGGCGCAAGCCTGGACTGGCCCCCGCTGCGCCGCGCGATCCTCGAGCTGCCCCATGTCGAGTACGCCGCGCTGGTCACGGGGGAGGCCGACGTCCTGCTGCTGGTGCGGGTCAGCGACCTCGACGAACTGCGGCGCTTCCTGATGGACGAACTGCGGCGGATCTCGGGGATGCGCGGCACGCTGACCCTGCTGGTGCTCGAAGAGGTGGTGCGCCGAGCCTTCCTCCTGCCCGGGGAGTGAGCCGCTTCCGCAGCAGCACATGGGAGCGCTGAGCGCATTCGGCCGCGCGCCCCTCGTCCGACGGTCCGCGGCGCTCCGGACGCGGCGTACCCATGCGGACACCAGTGACCGCCTCCGTACGCCGCATCCTCCACGCTGGACCACGCGGCGTACCCAAGCGGTCACGTGTGACCGGCTGGGTACGCCGCATCCCGGAACCGGCCCCGGCCCGCCCCACAGTTCGCGCCCAGCGCCGACCCGCGCGCATCTCGCGCACATCGGCGCTTCCGCGGCATCGCCTCCGAGCACGCTGCGCCTCAACCATGCACCCGTCGCCCGGAGGAAGCGGCCGGACCCCGGCGTTCGACGGGGCGGGCCACCACCTGCCCGGCGCCCCGCGTGCCGGCCCGGCTGCCGAACCTGATGGGGGTTCGGCAGCCGTCGCTGCCCACGTCCGCACCCCCGCCGCTCAACGACCGGACCGGGCCGACCGGCGAGCACTCCACCACGTGGCCACCCCCGACGCGGCGTACCCAAGCGGTCTGCCGTGACCGGCTCCGTACGCCGCGTCCTGGGAGGGCGCCGACCACGGCCATGGGCCGTCGCAAAGCGCACGTTCAGGGGCGCAGATCGCTCGGCAACGCCGGCGGGAGGCGCGCCCGGGTGATCATCGCGCAGAGTCGTCCGTCGAGCGCCCGTGAGACGACGAATTGCTTCCAGCAGAGCTCAGGGGTGGTCGTCGGCCGACGGTGCCAGCCCCCGCACGATGCCCCGTAGTCCGTCGGTCATGATCCGCCGCTGCCGACCGGTCAGCAGCCGGGCCACCCGCTGTTCCTCGGCGTTGAAGCGCGGGAACAACGCCGCGATCAGCGTCCGACCCTCATCGGTGAGCTGGGCGGTGACCAGCCGGCGGTCGCTGGTGCGTCGCCGGCGGGCGACCAACCCCCGCTGCTCGAGGGTGTCGAGCACCCCGCTGAGCGTGCCCTTGGCGACGTTGGCCTCAGCCGCGAGATGGCGGGTCTCCATCTCCCCCCAGACCCACAGCACCCACAGCACGGTGAAGGCCGTCCACGACAGCCGCTCAGGGTCGAGCACGTGCTGCTCGAGATGGCGGCGCAGCACCGCCGCGGCCCGGTGCACGTTGGACACCAGCGCGAGCGCGTCGAAGTCGATCGCCAGCCCGTGGGCGCGCAGGTGGGTGACGATGTCACGCTCGGCCTGCGTGAGGTCGTCGAGGTGGACGGGAGGGTCGTCACCCGGGCTCGTCATCGCCTGCCCCGTCCGGCCGGTCGTGGCCCCCGCGTCCCACGGGAGTGCGCGCAGGCTAGCGGCGAGCCCGGGCCGGGGTCCGCGCACGGCCCCAGGCATGGACCCCGGTCATGCGGTCAGACGCTCGACGGCCTCGTCGAGCAGGAACCAGCCGTCCCGGGTGCAGCGCAACCGGCCGCACGCGATCTCCACCAGCCCGGCCGCCACCGCGTCCTCCAGGGCCAGCGGGTCGATCGGCGGCAGGTCGCCGGGGTGCAGTCCTTCGCGCACCCGCAAGCCGAGCAGCAGACGCTCCAGAGCCCGCTCGGAGACGTCGAGGTGCTCCTCGCCGGTGACGGGGCTGGCTCCGGCCTCGACCGCCGTGAGGTAGGCGGAGGTGGACCGGGTGCTCCACCACCGCCGGCCGGCGTGGTGCCCGTGCGCGCCCACGCCCACGCCGAGGTAGTCGCCGTGCCGCCAGTACAGCAGGTTGTGCCGGCTGCGTGCGGGCGCCGGGGCACCGTTGGCGCCCACCCGGCGGGTCGTGCGGGCGAAGTTGGACACTTCGTAGGCCTCGAAGCCGGCGGCACCGAGCACCTCACGGGCCGCCTCGAACCGCTCGCGCTGCACGTCGTCGTCGGGCGCGGGCATCCGCCCCGCGGCGACCTCGCGCCCGAAGGGGGTGTTGGCGTGCAGGGTCAGCGCGTAGGCGGACAGGTGGTCCACCGGTAGCGCCGCGACCCCGGCAAGCGTCGCCAGCCAGTCCTGGTCGCGCTCCCCGGGGGTGCCGTAGATCAGGTCGAGGCTGACCTCGGCGATCCCCGCCGCCCGGGCCTCGGCGACGGCCTGCGCCGGGCGGTCGGGGCCGTGACCGCGTTCGAGCGTGGTCAGCACCTGCGGGACGAGCGACTGCGCGCCCATCGACAACCGGGTGACCCC
>SLLJ01000449.1 GCA_007134165.1 Nitriliruptoraceae bacterium
CGCACACCTGCGGGCTGCAGACCGACGGCACCCCGGTCTGCTGGGGCACCGACCAAGACGGGCAGATCTCACCACCGGCCGCAACGACGTTGACCGCAATCAGCGCCGGCGGCCTGCACACCTGCGGGCTGAAGGCGGACGGCATGCCGGTGTGCTGGGGCGCGGACGTCTTCCAGGATTACGCGACCAGCGGGCAGTCCTCGCCGCCGGCCGGGCTCGAGCTGATCGCGATCAGCGCCGGCGTCGCACACACCTGCGGACTGATGGCTGACGGAGCCCCCGTTTGCTGGGGCGGCGACCACGTGGGAGAGGCGTCGCCGCCGGATGGGTTGGAGTTGACCTCGATCAGCGCCGGGGACTCGCACACCTGCGGGTTGGACACTGCAGGCACCCCGATTTGCTGGGGTTGGGACCACGACGGGCAGGCGTCACCGCCGGCCGGGGCGGCGTTGATCACGATCAGCAGCTTCGGGTTTCACACCTGCGGGTTGGACGCCGACGGCACTCCGGTCTGCTGGGGTTGGGACCACGACGGGCAGGCGTCACCGCCGGCCGGAACGACGCTGGCCGCGGTCAGCGCCGGCTGGGCGCACACCTGCGGGCTGCAGCCCGACGGTGCCCCGATCTGCTGGGGCTTGAACGACGACGGTCAGGCGTCACCGCCCGACGGGCTGCGGTTGGGTCCAGGACCTGACCCCGATCCGGCCCCCGACCCCGATCCGGCCCCCGACCCCGATCCGGCCCCCGACCCCGATCCGGAGCCGCAACCCGACCCGGGCCCGCCGTTGGCGGTCGCCGGGGAGGCCACGATCATCGGGGTGGGCACGGAGTGGTACGGGCACACCTGCGGCCTCGACGTCGACGGCACCCCGATCTGCTGGGGCGGGGGGACCATGTCGTCGGTGTTCGACGATCCCTGGGGCCAACCGATCCATGCCAAGGCGCTGCCACCTGATGGACTGACGTTGACCGCCATCGGCGCCGGCGGCGACCACACCTGCGGGCTGCAGGCCGACGGCACCCCTGCGTGCTGGGGGTCGGATGCGAGTGGCCGGATCTCACCACCGGCAGCCACGACGTTGACTGGGATCAGCGTCGGCCACGAGCACACCTGCGGGCTGCAGGCGAACGGCACCGCGGTCTGCTGGGGATCGAACGACGACGGTCAGAGCTCACCACCCACCGGGGTGACGCTGGTCGCGATCAACGCCGGTTGGGGTCACAGCTGCGGGCTAAGGTCCGACGGCACCCCGGTGTGCTGGGGATCGGACACTCATGGCCAGTCCTCCCCGCCGGCCGGGATCACCCTGGCCGCTATCGCCGCCGGCGCCAGCCACACCTGTGGGCTGCAGTCGGACGGCACCGCGGTCTGCTGGGGTTCGACCACGGACGGGCGTTCCTCTCCCCCCGCCTCGACGGCGCTGATCGCCATCAGCGCCGGCTACGCCCACACCTGCGGGCTACGGGCCGACGGCAGTCCGGTGTGCTGGGGCACCTTCGGCTGGGGCGAGGCCTCGCCGCCGGCCGGGCTGACCCTGGTCGCGATCGCCGCAGGTTCGCACCACACCTGTGGCTTGGAAGCCGACGGCACCCCAGTGTGCTGGGGGTGGGACGGCGTGGACCAGGCGAGCCCACCGGCCGAACCGCTGTGGATGGTGCCGTCCGTCGGCGGCTGACGGTCCCCGACCTCGATCCCGGTCAGCCGGGCGAGGAGGTGTCGACGAACACGAAGCGCAACTGCGCGACCGCGACCACCGTGCCTGCCGCGTCGGTGACCTGCACCTCGACCTCCACCCGTGGGCGGCGGCCGTGCTCGAGGTCGGCCAGCGCCGTGTCCACGACGTGCGCTCCGACCTCGGCGGTGGCCAGCAGATCCCCCCGAGCCGGTGCGGCGTAGCGCACCTCGAGCCGACCGACCACCGGCACCAGGCCCCGTTCGAGCAGCACGGCCAACCGGGACGAGGCCGCCATGGCCCCGGCAAGCTCCACCGGTGCCAGCTCGGCGATGGCGTGGACCGTGCCGACGTGGTTCGCCAGCCGGTCGTCCTGCGGCAGGCGGGTCACGCAGCGGCCCACCTCGAGGTCCGCCACCTCGACGCCGAGGTGGCGGTTGAAGGGCAGCTGCTCACCGAGCGCGCGGAGCCCACCCAGGAGCTCGGCGCTCCCGGAACCTGACGCAGAGGCCTGGACGGTCATCGCGGTCCCTTCCTGGCGGGATCGACCTCGTCATCCCAAAGACGGTAGCGCCTGCGCCTGCGATCACTACGCTCGGACGAGGAGGTGGTTGCCCCATGCCCGAATCACGCCAAAGCCCCCTGCTCGTCGTCGCCAACCGTCTGCCCGTCTCGCGTGGCCCCAAGGGCTGGCGCGCATCCGCCGGAGGCCTGGTCACCGCCATGCGTCCGGTCATGGACCGCGTCGGTGGTGGCTGGGTCGGCTGGGACGACGACCCGGAGGGCGTTCCCAGCCGGGTCGAGGACTTCGCCTGCGATCTCCACCCCGTCCAGCTCAGCGACGAGGAGGTCGCCGGTTTCTACCACGGCTTCGCCAACCGCACGGTGTGGCCGCTGTTCCACGACCTGGTCGCTGAGCCGGTCATCGACCGGGCCTGGTGGCGCTGCTACCAGGACGTCAACCACCGTTTCGCGCAGGCGACGGTGGATGCCGCCGCACAGCTGGACGAGACGCCCCTGATCTGGGTGCACGACTACCACCTGATGCTCGCGCCGCGGATGCTGCGTACCGAGCTTCCGGACGCCCCGATCGGCTTCTTCCTGCACGTGCCGTTCCCTCCCCCCGAACTGCTGGCCCGGCTGCCCTGGCGCGACGAGGTCCTGCAGGGGCTGCTCGCCGCCGACGCGGTCGGGTTCCACACCGTGCGCTATCGCGACAACTTCGTGCGTTCGGTCCAGCAGGCCTTCCACGGCGTCAACGCGCTCGGCGACCGACTGGTGCTCCCCGACGGCCGGCAGGTGCGGGCGGTGGCCCACCCGATCTCGATCGACGCGCAGGAGTTCGCCGGGCTCGCCCGCAGCGAGGGCACCGAGCGCGAACTCGACGAGATCAGCGAGCAGTTCGCCGGCCGCCGGGTCTTCCTCGGCGTCGACCGTCTCGACTACACCAAGGGCATCCGCCACCGCCTGCAGTCGATCGAACTGCTGCTCGAGCGCAACCCGGCCCTGCGCCGCGAGTTCGCCTTCGTGCAGGTGGCCGTTCCCAGCCGGGACGACGTCGAGGAGTACCGCGACCTGCGCACCCAGGTCGAGACCGAGGTCGGCCGGATCAACGGCCGCTTCACCGAACCCGGGCACGACGTCCCCGTGCACTACCTGTACCGGGGGGTCAGCCGCGAAAAGCTTGCCGCCTACTACCGCTTGGCCGATGTGATGTGCGTCACCCCGCTCAAGGACGGCATGAACCTCGTGGCCAAGGAGTTCGTCATCGTGCAGGCCGCCACGGACGGTGACGGGGTGCTGCTGTTGTCGGAGTTCGCCGGAACGGCGTTGGAGTTCGGCACGGACAGCGTACGCTGCAACCCGTTCGACGTGGAAGGCATGAGCCTGCTGATGGAGGCCACGCTCGGACTCGACCCGGCCGACCGCCGTGCGCGCATCCGGCGGATGGCCGAGGCGGTGCGGGAGGCCGACGTCTTCCGCTGGGTCGACGAGGAACTCGATGCCGTGGAGCGCAGCCACCTGCTGCCCTGACCTGACGCCGCCGAGGTGCCCGCTATGGGACGACCGGACCTGGCCAGCCGCACCCGCGGCCTGCTGCTGCGCATGGACGCCGGTCTGCGGCCCGGCGTGCGCCGCAACCTGGTGCTGGTGACGGGTTTCGTCCTGCCCGTCGCGCTGCACGCCGCGCTCGGTGACCCGCGCATCGCCTGGCTCGCCGCTCCGGTGGCGGTCCTGGCCGGGATGACGGCCGGCACCCGCACGGCGATGGCCTTGGCGGCCGCAGCCGCCGTCGGCCACGCCGTGGTCGACCTGCTGCCGGGGCTCGGTGCCGCGCTGGTGCCGGGCCTGCTGGTGCGCACGGCCGTCCTGCCGCTGCTGGCGGTGGTCGGGGCGACCGGTGCCCACGTCGAGCAGCAGCGCGATCGCGCGATGCTCCGAGCGGTCAGTGAGGACCCGGTCACCGGACTGCTCAACGTACGGACCTTCTACAGCGAACTCGGGCACCTGCGCGAGCAGCAACTGCCGTTCACGGTGCTGCTCGCCGACATCCGCGGCATGCGCCAACTCAACGAGCGCTACGGCCACCCGACCGGTACCGAAGCGATGCGGGCGATGGCGCACGTGCTGCGCCGCTCGGTGGGGGCGGACGTGCTCGCCTCCCGGCTGGGCAGCGACGAGATCGCGGTCGCGCTGGTCGGCGAGGACCGAGAGCGCTGCCAGGCGGTGGTCGAGCAGGTCATGCTGCGGCTGCACGACGAGTTGGTGTCGCTGCCCGACGGTCAGCGTTTCGAGATCCACGCGGCCTACGGCATCGCCCGCTTCCCGGAGGACGGCGCCGACGAGGTCACGGTGCTGCGCGCCGCCGACCAAGCCAAGGAGCAGGCCAAGCGCGAGGGTCTGGACCGGGTGGCGCAGGCACACCCGCAGCCCGACGGCCCCTGATGCCGGGATCGGGTCAGGGGTCGATGACCAGCAACCGTCCGCACTGCGGGCACTCGGTCAGCGGAGGACCGGCAAGCAGTTCGCCGACGTCGGCGTACGACAGGGTGATCCCGCAGGCGGTGCAGGTGTTGCCCGCGAGCTTGCCGACCGCCGCACCGCCCGGCCGTGCCGCCACCTGCTCGTAGCGCTGCAGCAGCGCCCGGGGCAGCTGCTCGGCCTGCTCATCGCGCGTGGCGGCCAGGGAATCGAGCTCACGCAGGAGGTCGGCGGCGGCAGCGTCGCGCTCCTCGGCGAGCTCCGCAGCACGGGCCGTGGCCGACGCCCGGCCGGCCTCGAGCTGCGATCGGCGCGACTCGAGCTCCTCGCCGCGCTCCAGCGCGTCGAGCAGCAGTTCCTCGTGCTCCTCGATGCGGCGCACGGTGGTGTCGATCTCGGCCTTGACCGAGCGCATCTCGCGCTGGTTGGTGACCGTCCCGTCATACAGCCGGGCCTGCTCGGCGTCGCGACGTTGGGTGAGCACGTCCACCTCTCGCTCGAACTGGCGCTGCTCGGCCCCGACCCGCTCCAGCGCGACGCTGACCTCGTCGAGCTCCTCGGCGAGCCGCTGGTTGAGTTCGCGGGCCGCCGCCAGCTGCTGCTGCTGGGGTAGGACGTCGAGTTGGCGGCGCAGCTTGCGGCGACGGCTGTCGGTGGCCTGCAGGTCGAGCAGCAGAGCCAACTCGTCGGCGCTCGGATCGGGCACACTCATCTCCACGGCAAGGTCGGTACCGCCGACGCTAGCAGCGTGGCGCTCAGCCCTCGCCGCCCGGCCGCCGCGGCCAACCGCTGCCGCCAGGCGGGCATCGCCGCCACCTCGGTGGCATGGTGGCCGGCGTCGATCAGCGCGAGCCCCTGTTCGAGCGCGTCGAGGGTCACGTGGTGGCGCAGATCACCGGTCACGTAGACGTCCGCGCCGCTGCCCAGTGCCGCCCCGATCAGCCCGTCCCCTGCGCCACCCACCACGGCGACCACACGGACCTCGCGCTGAGGGTCACCCGCGGTGCGCAGGTGAGGGGCGGGCAGCTGCGCTCGGATCGTCTCGGCGACGATCTCCAGCGGCATCGGCTCGGGCAGCTGACCCACCCGTCCGAAGCCGACCTCGGCGCCGTCGAGCAGCGGCAGCAGGTCGTAGGCGACCTCCTCGTAGGGGTGGGCGGCGATCAGCGCGCGGACCACCGCACCGATGCGGCCGGTGGGCAGCTCGACCTCGAGGCGCAGCTCGTCCTCGGCGGCGTCCTGCCCGACGGTGCCGGAGTACGGGTCGGCGCCGGCCAGCGGCCGGAAGGTTCCGGTGCCCGCAACCCGGAAGCTGCAGCGCTCGTACTCGCCGATGCGGCCCGCGCCTGCGGCCGACACCGCGTCGAGCACGGCGTCCACGGCCTCGGGCGGCACGAAGGTGACGAGCTTGACCCGCTCGTCACGGCGCAGCTCGGTGGTCAGTGGACGCACCTCAGTCAGTCCGAGCAGGGCCACGACCGGATCGTTGGTGCCGGCACCGTCGTTGGTGACATCGAGGTTGGTGTGCACCGCCGCCACCGCGATCCGCTGGCTGGCGGCCTGCAGCGCCAGCCGGCCCGGGGCGGTGTCGGGCGTGAGCGCGGACAGGGGGCGAAACAGCAGCGGATGATGGGCGAGCACCAGGGTGTCGGGCTGCTCGGCCGCCTCGGCGAGCACGGCGCCGGTCACGTCCAGGGTCACCAGCACCCGACGCACCGGCCAGGCCGGGTCGCCCACCTGCAGCCCCGGGTGGTCCCACGACGCGGCCTGCGCGCGGGGGTAGCACTCCTCGACCAGCGCAAGCCAGTCGCCGACGGTGTCGATCCGGCCGGACACGGGCTGCCTCCTCGTCGCGGTCCAGCGTAGACCGGGCCGCCCGGAGCCTGCCGCGGCGACCAGTACCGATCGTGACCCCCAACGCATGACCGAGCGCTAGCCTGCGGGTCGCCCGGGCGGGTAGCTCAGCTGGCAAGAGCGCCTCGTTTACACCGAGGAGGCCGGGGGTTCGAGCCCCTCCCCGCCCACGGCCCGACCCGACCGACCCGGGCACCCGACGCGCTGCCCCCTGAGGAGCACTCCATGGCCGACCTGCGCCACGACCTCGACCGTCTCGCCCGCAACCTGCGTTGGGCGTGGCACCGTCCGACCGGCGACCTGCTGCGGGCACTGGACCCGGCCGCCTGGCTGGCGACCAACCGCAACCCGGTGGCGGTCGTTGCCGAGTTGAGCCCCCAACGCCTGGCGGCGCTGGAAGCCGACCCCGGCTTCCGCACCCGGGTCTCGGTGGCGCTCGCCGACCTCGACGCCGAGCTGCACCGGGAGGACACCTGGTACGCCCGGGCCGGCGGCGACCCACAGCGCCGGGTGGCCTACCTGTCGGCCGAGTTCGGGCTGGTCGACTGCCTGCGGATCTACTCCGGTGGGCTCGGCGTGCTGGCCGGCGACCATCTGCGCTCGGCCTCGGACCTGGGCCTGCCGATGGTCGCCATCGGGCTGGCCTACGACGAGGGCTACTTCGTGCAGTCCATCGACGCGCACGGCCACCAGCATGCCGAGCCGGCCACCAACCGCTTCGAACAGCTGCCCACCGAACGGGTCCGCGACGCCGAGGGCCACCCGCTGACGTTCGAGGTCGAGCTCGGCGACGGTCCGCTGCTGGTGCAGGCCTGGAAGGTGCAGGTCGGCCGCGTGCCGCTGTACCTGCTCGACACCGGCGTGGCATCCAACACCGAAGCCCAGCGACGCATCACTTTCGAACTGTACGGCGGAGACTCCGACACCCGGATCCGCCAGGAGGTCGTGCTCGGCGTCGGCGCCGTCAAGCTGCTGCACGCGCTCGACCTCGACGTGCAGGTGCTGCACCTCAACGAGGGGCACGCGGCCTTCGCTGGGCTCGAGCGCATCGGCGACCTGCTCGCCGAAGGGCTCGACCTCGACGAGGCCCGCGCCCGACTGCGTGACGAGTTGGTGTTCACGACCCACACGCCGGTCCCGGCCGGCCACGACGAGTTCGGTTACGACCTCGCCGCGCACCACCTCGGCCCGCTGTGCCACCGCATCGGGGTGCCCTTCGAGCAGCTGTGGCCGCTGGCCAACGCGCCCGGCGACCACACCTGGAACCAGACGGTGCTGGCACTGCGGCTCGCGGGCCGGGCCAACGGCGTCGCCCGGCTGCACGGCGAGGTGTCCCGGCAGATGTGGGCGCGGCTGTGGCCCGACCGGGCCGTGGAGGACGTACCGATCGCCCACGTCACCAACGGGGTACACCCCCAGCAGTGGGTCGGCCCGGAAATCGGTGAGCTGCTCAACCGCCACCTCGGGGACACCTGGCGCACGCTGGCGAGCCCCGACACGTTCCAGGCGCTGGACGAGGTGCCGGCCGACCAGCTGTGGGCCGCACACCGCCGGGCGCGGCACCGCCTGGTCGAGATGGCCCGCGAGCGGCTCGATGCACAGGCGACGCGGTGGGGCACCGGCCCCGACGGCAACGGGCTGGATCCCGACGCACTGACGATCACCTTCGCCCGCCGGTTCGCGACCTACAAGCGCGCCACCCTGCTCGCGCACGACGTCGACCGACTCGCCGACATCCTGACCGGCGCTGGCCGCCCGGTGCAGATCCTCATCGCCGGCAAGGCCCACCCCCAGGACCGTTACGGCCAGGCGTTTATCACCCGGTTGGTCGAACTGTCCCGCGACCCGCGGCTGCAGGGCCGGCTGGTCTTCCTCGAGAACTACGACCTGGCGATGGCCGCCGCGCTGGTCGCCGGCAGCGACGTGTGGCTCAACAACCCGCTGCGCCCCAACGAGGCCTCCGGAACCTCCGGCATGAAGTCCGCGATGAACGGCGGGCTCAACCTCTCGATCCTCGACGGCTGGTGGGACGAGGCGGTCGCCGACCTCACCGCGGCGTCCAACGCTGGCTTCGGCTGGGCGATCGAGGCCGGGTCGCTGCCCGAGGACCCGGGGGGGCGCGACGCGGCCGAGGCCGACGCGCTGTACCGGCTGCTGGCCGACGAGGTCGTGCCGACCTACCACGACCGCGACGCCGAGGGGGTACCCCAGCGCTGGGTGGCGATGATGCGTGAAGCCATCACGCTGCTCTCCCCGGTGTTCTCGACCCACCGAATGGTGGCCGACTACACCCGGCGCTACGGGCAGCTGCCCGAGGACTGAGCGGCCGTCCAGACCTCCGGGGGCGACGAACTTGGCGTGATCCGCTCTCGGAGGTCACCGTGCTGCCCCGCCCACTCGCCCGTGCCACCGACGCCGTGCTCGAAGGCACGATCGTCCTGTCCTTCAGCCGCGTCGGTCATGCGGTGCGCTCCCGGCTCGAAGCCTGGGAGCCGCTCGACGCGCTCGACGGGACCGGACGTCGGGTCGTGGTGACCGGCGCCAACTCGGGGCTCGGGTACGCAACGACCCGGGCACTGCTGCGCACCGGCGCCGAGGTGGTGCTGGTGGTGCGCTCCGAGGCCAAGGGCCGCGACACCCGTGCCCGGCTCGCGGCGGACCTCGGCCGCGACGTCGCCGCGAGCACGCAAGTCGAGATCGCGGACCTCGCCGAGCTCGACTCGGTGCGGGCGCTGGCCGCGCGGCTGCTGGCCGACGAGCGCCGTATCGACACGCTGATCCACAACGCCGGAGCGATGTTCGACGACAAGCAGCAGACCGTCGACGGGCTCGAACGCACCTACCAGGTGCACGTGGTCGGACCGTTCCTGCTCACCGGCCTGCTGCTGGACCGGCTCGCCGACGACGCGCCGACCCGGGTCATCACCGTCACCTCGGGCGGCATGTATGCCGAGAAACTCGTCACCCGTCGAGTCGACTCCCCGGGCGGCTACAAGCCCACCGTCGCTTACGCCCGTGCCAAGCGCGCCCAGGTGACGCTGACCACGGAATGGGCCCGTCGCTTCTCCGATCGCGGCATCGACTTCCACGTCGTGCACCCGGGGTGGGCGCTGACGCCAGGCGTGGAGAGCTCCCTGCCGGGCTTCCGCAAGCTCACCGGCCCGATCCTCCGGGACGCCGACCAGGGTGCCGACACCATCTCGTGGCTGGCCCTGGCCGAGGTGCAGAGCTCCGGTCGGCTGTGGCACGACCGGCGCCCCCGGGCCGAGCACAAGCTGCCCTGGACCCGGCCGGAGCCGGGCGAGTCCGCCCGGTTGTGGCAGCGGGTGGGTGACGACGCCGGCATCGAGCCAGCCATCGACCCGGTGCGGAGCTGACATGTCCACCACGGCCGTCCAACTCGTGATCGGCGCCACCGGAGGGGTCGGCCGGGCCACCGCCCGCCGGCTCGCCGACCGTGGTGACACCGTCGTGCTCGCCGGTCGCGACCCGTCGGCCACCGCCGCCCTAGCCGACGAACTTGGTGGGGCCAGCGCCGGCGTGCATGCCCGGTCGGTCGACGCCCGCGACCTCGCTGCGGTCGCGGCACTGGTCGAGGAAGCGGTCGCCGAGCACGGCCGCATCGACGGGGCCGTCAACCTCGCCGGCTCGCTGCTGCTCAAGCCGGCCCACCTGACCACCGGCGAGGAGTGGGCGGACACGATCGCGACCAATCTGACCTCGGCGTTCGCGCTCGTGCGCGCTGCCGCGCCGGCCATGCGCCGAGGCGGCGGGTCGATCGTGCTGGTGTCCTCGGCCGCCGCGCAGACCGGGATCGCCAACCACGAGGCGATCGCCGCCGCCAAGGCCGGCGTGATCGGGCTGGCACGCTCGGCCGCTGCTACCTACGGAGCACGCGGCGTGCGCGTGAACGTGGTGGCGCCAGGGCTGGTCGCCTCGGCGATGACCCAGAAGCTGGTGACCAACCCGGCCCAGGCCGAGGCCAGCCGCGCGATGCACGTGCTTGGCCGGCTCGGCGAGCCCGACGATGTCGCGGCGGCCGTGAGCTGGCTGCTCGACCCCGGCAACGACTGGGTCACCGGCCAGGTGCTCGGCGTGGACGGCGGGCTCGGACAGGTGCGCACCCGGCCCAAGGGCTGAGGGCAGGGTGTCCGCGCCCGGTCCCGGGTCGTCCACCCACCGGTAGCCTCATCGCACGCCCCGCCCCGCCCTCTCGTCCCGGAGCCATCATGAGCGACGACGCCACGCAACCCCAGCCACCCCGACCCAACCAGCAGGTCAAGGTGGTTCTGCCCGACGAACTCAGGCACGGCGAGTACGCCAACTTCCTGGTCGTCTCGCACTCCCCTCACGAGTTCACGCTGGACTTCTGTCAGTTGCTGCCCAGCGGCGAGCAGGGCAAGGTCACCGCCGACGTCGTCTCGCGGGTGCGAATCCCACCGACGATGGTGGGCCGGGTGCTCAACGCGCTCAACACCAACCTGGCCAACTACGAGGAGCGCTTCGGCCAGGTCAAGGCCCTGGGATGAGCCTGGACCTGCCGTCCGACGTCCGGCCCGGCGGTCGCTACGGCAGCTGGCAGCCCGAGCCACCCGCCTACGTGGTCTGCGACGTCGACGGCACCCTGATCGGACCGCAGGACGAGGCCAGCAGCGAGGTCGTCGCGGCGGTGGGTCGAGCGCGTGCTGCCGGTCTGCGCGTGGGCTTCGCCACCGGCCGGATGCGGGTCGCCACCGAATCTCTGCGCCGACAGCTCGGCGCGCCCGGCCCGCACGTCCTGCACAACGGTGCCGAGGTCCGCGACGGCACGCGCACCATCGCCGCCTGGTCGCTGACCGCCCCCCAGGTCGACGACCTGCTGGAACTGGTCCGCAGCCTCGAGGCCCGCGCCTACCTGGAGGTGTACACCGACACCGGCTTCCTGGTGTCCTCCTGGGACGAACGGGCCCGACCCCACTGGCGGATCCTCGGCCAGGAGCCCGACGGCGTGCTCGCCTCGGCGGTCGAACTCGACGGGCAGGTGCTGCCCAAGGCGACCTTCGCGCTGTTCGAACCGGAGGTCCAGGCCGAACTGATCGAAGGCGTGACGCGGCTGGGCCTGCTGGCCGGCCCGGCCGGCTCACCACTCACCCCCGGGCTGCCCTACCTCAACGCCACCCATCCCGACGCGGACAAGGGCCGCTCGTTGGCGCGCGCGGCCGCCCACATCGGGGTGCCGATGGCGGCGACCGCCGCCGTCGGGGACGCCGACAACGACCTGTCGATGCTGGCGGTGGCCGGGACCGCGATCGCGATGGGCCAGGCCCCCGCCCACGTCCGCGCGGCGGCGCACCTGGTGGTCCCCGACGTCGACGCGCACGGCGTGGCGGTCGCCCTCGATGCCTGCATCGGCTGGCGGCGGGGGCGATGAACCGGCGGTGGCGATGAACCGGCGGGGGCGCCGGCCGCTGCCGGCCGCACGACACCTGCCCCTGCGTCAGCGGCTGTCGCCCGAGCACCCGCGCTACCTCGACATCCTCGCCGCGCACGATCGGGCCCTGGCTGCCGGGGAGCACGGCTACCTCGACCCCTCGACCGGGGCGTTCGTGTTCACCGCGCTCGGACTGTGGGAGCGCGGCCACTGCTGCGACACGGGGTGCCGGCACTGCCCCTACCGCTCCGGGCCCCGCGCGGCCCGCGACGAGCCGGGCTCAGACGTCGAGGGCGGCGATGACCCCGGCTGAGGCACCGGTGGCGCCCAGCACGTCACGGGCCGGGGTCCCGTAGGCGTCGACGGTACGGGCCAGCCGCTGCGCGAGCACCAGCAACTGCTCGTCACGGTCGCGGGCCAGCATCCCGGCCCCGGCGTCGACGTCCTCGGAGACGGCCCGGGTGAGGTGCTCGGCCAGGGCCTGCACGGCCGCGTAGACCTCTCGCGTGGGCGGCGGCTGGTGGTCGGTCATCGGCGGTCCTCCTTGCCGCTCAGCGGTTGCCGGGCACCTGGTAGTTGGGGGCCTCGTGCACCACGTCGAGGTCGTGCACGTGCGACTCACGCGCGCCCGCAGCGGTCTGGCGGACGAAGCGGGATCGTTCGCGCAGCGCCACCAGATCGCTGGCGCCGAGGTAGCCCATGCCCGAGCGCAACCCACCGACGAGCTGGGTGGTCACCTCGCCCACGGTCCCGCGGTAGGGCAGCAGTCCCGAGACTCCCTCGGGCACCAGCTTCGAGGGCTGTCCGGCCTCGTCCGCGCTGCCCGGCAACGACTCGGCCTGGAAGTAGCGGTCAGCCGAGCCGGCACGCATGGCGTCGATCGAGCCCATCCCCCGGTACTCCTTGTAGCGCCGTCCGCCGACCAGGACGAGCTCACCCGGGGACTCGTCGGTGCCGGCGAGCAGGTTGCCCACCATCACCGCCGCCGCGCCGCCGGCCAGGGCCTTGACCAGGTCGCCCGAGTAGCGCACGCCGCCGTCAGCGACCGTGGTCACGTCCAGCTCGGCGGCCGCCTGGGCGCATTCGAGTACGGCGGTGAACTGCGGCACCCCGACCCCGGTGACCACCCGCGTGGTGCAGATCGAGCCGGGACCCACCCCGACCTTGACCACGTCCGCGCCGTGGTCGACGCAGGCACGAACCCCGTCGGCGGTGGCGACGTTGCCGACCATCAGGGCGACGTCGGCGAAGCGCTGCTTGAGCGCCGCGGCGAACTCGAGGATGCCTCGGGCGTGGCCGTGCGCCGAATCGACGGCCAGCAGGTCCACCCCGGAACCGACCAGCGCCGAGGCCCGCTCGAGCGCGTCGTCGCCGACGCCGACGGCCGCCGCACACAGCAGCCGTCCGCCGGCGTCCTTGGCCGCCGCCGGATACTTGCGCACCTTCTCGATGTCCTTGAAGGTGAACATGCCCACCAGCACGCCGGTGTCGGGGTCGATGATCGGCAGCTTCTCGACGCGGTGCTCCTGCATCCGGTCGCGGGCCTGCTCCAGCGTGGTGCCGGGCCCGGCCGTGACCAGGCCCTCGACGGTCATGTAGTCGGACACCGGCCGGCCGGGCCGGGTGCCCAGCCGCAGGTCGCGGTTGGTGACGATGCCCACCAGTCGGCCCCCGGCGTCCACCACCGGGAAGCCCGACACACGGTAGCGAGCCATCAGCTCGAAGGACCGGTCCACGGGGTCCTCGGGCCGCAGCGTCACCGGGTCGACCAGGAACCCCGACTCCGAGCGCTTGACGTCCTCCACCATCCGGGCCTGGACCTCGATGGGGCAGTTCTTGTGGATCACGCCGAGCCCGCCCTGCCGGGCCAGGGCCACGGCCATGCCGGTCTCGGTGACCCGGTCCATCGCGGCGGACAGCAGCGGCAGGTGCAGTCGCAGCCGCTCGTGCAGCACCGTGCCCACCGAGACCTCGCGCGGCAGCACCGCGGAGTCCCGAGGGGTGAGCAGGACGTCGTCGTAGCTGAGCGCCTCGGGGATGTCGGGCACGGTGCAGGCCTGTCGTCGTCGGGAGCTCAGAGGGCACCGATCTCGCGCAGTGCGGCCTTCCACTGCTCCTGATCACGCGCCTCGGGCACCGGGTTGCGGTCGGTGTAGACCACCGTGCCGTCCTTGTCGATGATGAAGGTGCCGCGCACCGCAATCCCCAGCGCCTCCTCGAACACCCCGTAGGTGCGGGCCACCTCGCCGTGCGGCCAGAAGTCGGCCAGCAGGGGGAACTCGAAGCCCTGCTCCTCGGCCCACTTCTTGTGGGTGAACGGCGAGTCCACCGACACCGCGAGGGTCTCGACCTCGTCGTTGCGGAACACCTCGATGGCGTCACGGATGGCGCACATCTCGCCCTCGCAGACGCCGGTGAACGACAGCGGGTAGAACACCAGTACGACGTGCTTCTTGCCGCGGTAGTCCGACAGCCGCACGGGCTGGTTGGTCTGGTCCTTGAGTTCGAAGTCGGGGGCCGAATCGCCCTGCTGCACGCCCATGTGGTGGTCTCCTCACGACGGTGGGATCGGTGGGTGGTTGGTGGAGCGCAGGCTAGGGCACCGGCGCTGTACCCGGCACCTCACCCGGCGCCGTCCTCGTCACCGTCCCCGGCGCCGTCCTCGGACACGGCCGGCAGGCCCCGCTCCCGGCGCAGTTCGTCGACGGCGGCCAGGCGCCGCTCGAGCTGCCGACGGCGCGGACCGGTGAGCTCCTCGTAGGCCCGGGTGGTCTGGTCCAAGCCCCGCCCCAGACGCTCGAGCACCTCCACCGCCCGTCGCCACTGATCGCTCAGCCCTCCGAGCAGCGTGAGCATCTCGTCGCTGGCGCGCTCCACGGCGAAGGCGTCCACGGCCTGACGGATCACCGCCAGCACCGCGAACAGCGTCGAAGGTGAGCACAGCACGACCTTGCGGGCCAGCGCGTCGTCGAGCAGCGTGGGATCGTGTTCGTGCACGAAACCGTAGACCGCCTCGTTGGGAAGGAAGAGCAGCACCAGGTCCAGCGTGCCGCCTTCCGGATCGCGGTAGTCGCGCGTGGCCAGCTCACGGACCCGTGCCCGCACGTCGGTGAGGAAGGCCGCCAACCGCGCCTCCCGGTCGGCCTCGCCCTCCGCCTCGAGCATGGCCAGGTAGTTGGCGAGCGGGAACTTCACGTCGAGGTGCAGGACCCGGTCGCCGGGCAGCAGGAAGGTGACGTCGGGCCGGTTGCCCTGCGGGGTGGTGGTCTGGGTCCGGTAGCTGACCCCCTCGACGAACCCGGCGGCGCGCAGCACGTCCTCGGCGAGCCGCTCGCCCCACTGGCCGCGGGCCTGAGAGGAGGTCAGTGCCTCGCGCAACGCGCCGGTGGTGGCCGCCAGCTCGGCATGGGTGCGAGAGACCGCGCCGAGCTGCTCGGTGACCCCGCCGAGCTGGGTGGCCCGGTCGGCTTCGAGCTGACGGACCAGGCCGTTGAGCTGCTCGAGGGTGCCGGCAACCCGCGCCAACTCGGCATCGATGAGTTGTTTGCGGGTCTGCAGCGCGTGCTCACCCTGGCGGTGCTGGTCGCCGAGTTCGTCGGCAGCCGCACGGCGCAGCGCGAGCACCGCCCGGTCGAGCTCAGCCCGGTGGCGGTCGCCGAGCGCCAGCAGCTCGGCCTGCTGCTGGCGGGTCAGCTCGTCGCGCACCTCGCTGAGCGCCGTGCGGGTCGCCTGCTGCAGCTGGCGGGCGAGCCACCAGCCCAGCAGTCCGACGGCGGCGAGCACCACCAGCGCGAGGAGCGCCCCGGCCGAGCCGTCCACCTCAGCGCCCCGTGCGGCGGGCGCTGAGGCGCCACCGGCCTCGGGGTTCGGGCGCCGCTGGCAGCCAGTCGGGTGCCACCTCGGCGACGACCTCCAGCACCTGCCCGGCCGAAGGGTTGACCAGCATGCGCGGGCCCACCCGCACGGTCGGGACGGTCTCGTTGCCGTCAGCCGCCGCTCGGACCTCAGCGGCGGCTGACGGCTCCTGCCAGATGTCGACGCGTTCGTGCCGCAGCCCGCTGCGTCCCAGGCGCCGCAGCAGCGCGGCGCAGAACGGACAGCCGGGACGGACGTAGACGGTCACCGGGCTGGTCGTCGGATCCTGGCTGGCGGTCATGCTCGTCCTTCCGGAGCGGAGTGTGCAACCCTCACGGGCCTGCCGTCGTCCCACTGGGAGCAGACCACGGCCAACCGCCAAGGAGGATGCCCCATGACCGCACGTCCCCGCACGCTGGTTTCCGTCCTCCTCGCCGCGCTCGCCGCCGTCGCGCTCGCCGTCGCCGGCTGCACGGCCGAGGAGGCGACCCCCGACGATCCCGACGAGCCGGTCACCGAACCGCCGCCCGAGGCTCCCGAGCCCGACGACGAACCCGCCGAGCCCGACCCGGACGTGACCGACGAACCCGATGCACCCGACGAGCCCGACG